>CAYOGU010000143.1:0-9152 GCA_964403345.1 uncultured Syntrophus sp.
TCTTCCCCGATCCGGGTCTGTTCCTCTGCGGAGAGGGAAGCCTTGAGGCGGGCCATCCGTTCCTGGGTTGCCCGGTCCCGGTCCTCCAGGAAGGTCCGGCTCGGTTCCATGACGGACAGGAGTCGGTGCGGATTGTCCAGCAACCATCTCCGGACGACTCCCTGGAAGAGGGACGGATCGTCCTCCCACTGCTGACGGATTTTGGTAATGGTGCGGGGAAAGTTCAAGTCGGTCAGTGGATCTCCGCCGTAGAGCCAGCTGTGATAGGCCCGTCCCATCAGGCCGATTCCGTAGGGGTAGGCGCCGCGCACGGGTTCCCGGCCGTGGAATTCGATCTGGTGGAGGGTTCCCTCGATCAGGTCGCGCTCGAACCCCGTTTCGACGATCCGACGGAGCGTCTCCAGGATCAGAGCCTCGATCCGGGGGACCCTGTCCGGATCGGTTCCCCGGAGACCGACGGCGAAGGCGATCTGCCTCAGGTCCCGCTCGACGCCTGTCACCGGCGAGAGGTCTTCCCCAAGGCCGGAGTCGATCAAGGCCTTTCTCAGTGGGGCGGCCGCGCTGCCGACGAGAAGATCCGCCACGATGGTCAGTTGCATGGCCTCCTGGACATCGGTGTTGGGGGCCGTCATCCAGGCCATGTTGACCGTGGTCTTCCCGGTGAGTTTCTCTTCCGGGTCCACAGGGAAATAACCGTGGATGGACCGCGGTTTGCCCCAAGGCCTCTGGAGGGCGATGGAGGAGTCCACCGTGACGCGGTCGAAGCCCGCGAGCACCTCCTCCAGGAAAGCCAGGTGCTCCAGGGTCGGGATGTTCCCATAGAGGAAGAAGCGGGCGTTCGTCGGCGAATAGAACATCCGGTGGAACTCCCGGAAACTTTCGTAGGTCAGATCGGGGATCGCCTCCGGGGCCCCCCCCGAATCACAGGCGTAGGGAGTGTCCGGGTAGAGGTTCTCCTGGAGGGCTTTGTACATCAGGGCTTCCGGAGAGGAATAGGCCCCCTTCATCTCGTTGTAGACGATTCCGGAGTGGATCAGGGCACCGCTGGCGTCGAATTCGAGATGGCATCCTTCCTGGAGAAAAGTTTCCCTCAGGAGCCGGGGCCGGAGGACCAAGTCGGTGTAGACCCGGGCGAGGTTGAAAAAATCGGTCTTTTCCTGGCTCGCCACGGGATAAATGGTCTTGTCGGGATAGGTGAAGGCGTTGATGAAAGTCTGGAGCGTCCCCCGCATCAGTTCGTTGAAGACGTCCTTGAGGGGATAGCGTTCCGAACCGGCGAGGACCGAGTGTTCCAGGATATGGGGCACACCCGTCGAGTCGCTCGGGGGAGTTCGGAAGCCGACGGAGAAGAGGTTCTCCCGGTCCTCGCAGTGGAGGTGGAGGACCTGCGCCCCGGTCCGTTCATGCTCGATCTGGTACGCCCTGACCCCGATCTCGGGAATCGACTCGACTCGTTCGATCCGAAAACCGTGTTGCTTCTCCCCGGCTGCGAGGGTCGGGGGAGGACAGATGGATTTGGTGCCCATGGATTTCCTTTCACCGGGAACCTGCTTTTCGGGCAGGGTTTATATTCAATCTATACCGGGAGGGTGGAAATGTCAAACGCCCGTGGCATCGAGGAAAGTGGGGAAAGGGCCTTGGCCGTGGCGGAGGGTATAAAAAAGGGGGACGCGGGCGTCCCCCTTTCGGTCTGTTCCACGGTTCCGGTTAGAACCAGCCGCGTAGCTTCATCGCCTCGACGACACGCTCGACCGCCACGACATAGGCGGCTTGGCGCATGTTGATGTTGTACTTTTTCGAGGTGTTGAGGACCGCGTGGTAGGCAGTGGTCATCTTCCGGTCCAGGCGCTTGTGCACTTCCTCGGCCTCCCAGTAGTACATGTAGAAGTTCTGTACCATCTCGAAGTAGGAGACGGTCACCCCGCCGGCGTTGCACAGGAAATCCGGGATCAAGTGGACGCCGTTCTTATGGAGGATTTCGTCAGCCTCGGGCGTCGTGGGGCCGTTGGCCAGCTCCGCTACGATCTTCGCCCTGATCCGGGGGGCGTTCTCCTCGGTGATCACGTTCTCCAGGGCGGACGGGAAGAGGATATCCACGTCGAGTTCGAGGATCTCCTTGTCGTCGATGGCCTTGGCACCCTTGAAGCCGCAGACCGAGGAGGTCTTGGCCTTGTGCTTGCCGACTGCCTCGGCATCGAGGCCGTCTTCACAGAGGATGCAGCCCTTGGAATCGCTGACGGCGACGACCTTCGATCCGAACATCGATTTGGCCAGACAGGCCGCATAGTAACCGGCGTTGCCGTATCCCTGGACCGCAATCGTGGCCTTGGACAGGTCGATCCCCATCTCCTTGGCCGCTTCGCGGACCGTGTACAGACCGCCCCGTGCCGTGGCGTCGCCGCGGCCGGCAGAGCCGCCGACGGACAGGGGCTTCCCGGTGATGACGCCGAACTGGCCCTTCCCGGCCAGCTTCGAATACTCGTCCATCATCCAGGCCATCATCTGCGGGTTGGTGTAGACATCCGGTGCCGGGACATCCTTCTCGGGGCCGATGATCCGTCCCACCTGGTCGATGTAGCCCCGGCAGAGTCTCTCCAACTCACCCTGGGACATCTCCTTAGGGTTGCAGATCACGCCGCCTTTTCCGCCGCCCAGCGGAAGGTCCAGAAGCGAGCATTTCCAGGTCATCCAGGCGGCCAAGGCGCGGACGGTATCGATGGTCTCATCGGGATGGAAGCGGATGCCTCCTTTGCAGGGCCCCTTGGCGTCGTTGTACTGGACGCGGAATCCCTGGAACACCTTTATCGAGCCGTCGTCCATGCGGACGGGGATCGAAACGTGGAGCTCGCGCGTGGGGACCCTCAGGATCGCCTGAACACCGGGGTCCAGGTTGAGAATCTTTGCGCACTGATCGAGCTGTTTCTGTGCAACTGTAAACGGGTTAACCTTGGCCATACATACCTCCCTTTTCATCTTTCATCAATTAAAGTCAATGGTGTTATTGCCTCACGGCTGACCTCTCTTGCAGAGTTCCCAGAAGCTCTGCAAGTCTCCGTATTCCATCAGGGTGGACATCGCCCGGTTTTCCACCTCGATGCCTGTCTCATGGGCGCAGGCGACGGGGTTGAGACCTCCGTAGAGGATCATCCCCACCCGGTTCATGTCGACCGGAATCTGACAGATTGCCTCCCCGATTTCGCCGATGGAGAGGACACCACCGATCCCCGCCTTCCGGAGACCGGCGATCATCTGGTCGACCAGGGGCCGGGCCGGAACGGGGATCTCCCTGAAATTGGCCAGGATCTTTCCTTCCCCCCGCAGCGCCGCCTGCCGGACGGAGGTCATCCTCCCCCGAATGAAGATCTCCGAGGGGTCGAGGGACGAACCGGAATAGTGGATCAATTCGACGAAACGTAGCGGCCGATCATCCTTGACCTGGAGGATACCCCCGAACTTGGAATCCATCGGGATACCCCTCTTCAGCAGGATCCCGTTCACCACGATGCTGCACACTGTGGCGAAGCCGACATAGCCAGTAGGCACCATCACCTCTCCCAGCGATTTTCCCTCCTCGGCGCAGGCGACCAGCTCGCTCACGTGCAGGCCTTTCTCGAAGGCGGGCTTCATCAGATCCAGGGCCTTTTTGAAGGACCCGCGGGGGAAGAAGGAGACGTTGACGGGGGTCAGACCCTGTCTTCTCTCCAGGTCCAGCGAGGTCCTGTAGGCGAGGATCTCGATACGGGAGATGGCGAAACCGATCTTGTCGTGGACCCGGGCATTGCCGATCTCCTCGATCCCCTGTTCGGTGATGGTCCTGCCGTCGTGCCGGCCTATAAGACGGGTCAGGCCGCGGTCGTCCATCAATTTCAGATGGTAGCGCACCCCCCGCTCGCTGAGCGTCACCCCGTACTCCTGCATGCGCCTGGCGATGATGCGGGCTCCGAGGGGATCCGGCGATTCATGGAGGATCCGGAGGATGAGGAGGATCTTTCGCTCGATCTCCTCGACATTGAAGATCTGGTTCATCGGCATCGGTAATCCTTTGCCGATGCCTCTAACATGGAGAGGGGGACCTGTCAATAGGAAAATCGTATCGACGTTCGATGGAAGGAGAGGATCGTGGGGTATGGCGATACCTTCCATCCGCCGCGGGATCCAGGCCTGCAGGGCGGGGATGAGAAAAGGGCGGCGTTGTTCCCCGCTGGGAAAAATGGGGGGAGGATGGCCAGGTCAGGCCCTGTCCACGGTTTTGTTCGCCTTTCCGGCCGACGGTTGCTCCTCCTTGAGGTGACGCCAGAGGGTGCTGATGCCGATCCCGAGGATTTTGGCCGCTTCGGTCCGGTTCCCCGTGGTGCGCTCCAAGACCAGCTTGGTGTAGCGACGTTCCAGTTCGTCTAGGGTGGGAAGGTCCGCGGTCAGGGAGACGAGGGGGTCTTTGGGCGCGGGAGACGTGGTGAGGGGAAAATGTTCCGGAAGGATCCGCTTGCCGCCGGACATGACCGCCGCATATTCCACCCAGTTCTCCAGTTCACGAACATTACCGGGCCAGCTGTGGGCTTCCATCAGGCGGACGGCCTTGGGGGAAAAGCCCGGATGTTCCGGGTGGAGACGGGCCAGAAAATTCCGGGCGAGGAGCAGGATGTCTTCCCGGCGCTCCCTGAGGGGCGGGATGAAAAGCGGAAAGACGGCTAGGCGGTAGTAGAGATCTTCCCGGAAGCGGCCGTCCCGGACCATTTCCTGAAGGTCCCTGTTCGTGGCCGCGATGATGCGGGCCTGTATAGGGATGTCCCGGAGTCCTCCCACCTGCCGGACCTCCTTTGCTTGGATCGCCCTGAGGAGCTTGGCTTGCATCTCCGGCGGGATCTCGCCGACCTCGTCCAGAAATAGGGTCCCTTCGCCTGCCTCGACGAAGAGCCCCCGCTTGTCCGAGTGGGCCCCCGTGAAGGCCCCCTTCACGTGCCCGAAGAGCTCCGATTCAAGGAGGCTCGGGGGCAGGGCGGCGCAGTTGATGGCCAGGAACGGTTTTCCACTTTCCTCGGCGCGGCGGTGAATGAAGCGGGCGAGGACCTCCTTGCCGGTACCGCTTTCGCCCTGGATCAGGACGGTGGCCCGGGTGGCCGCGACCTTTTCGGCCGTGACCAGGAGCTTCTCCATGGAGGCGGACCGGTGGATGATCTCGCGGTCCGGCTCGGCCCGAAAGGTGAGGCTCTTGAGGACCTTGATCTCCGCGTTCTGGCGGGCAAGGTCCTCGCGGGCCTGATCCAGTTGCTGCTTCAGGCGGGAAAGTTCCTCATCGATCCGGACGACGGACTGGATCCTCTTGACTTCATCGGAATCCAGCCCCCATTCCGTGAGCGTTCTCCCCTCGAAACGACATAAGGGGTTTCCCTCGGCCTGGCAGGAAATCTCGCGGACGAGGACCTCGGTCTGCATCACGGCACTCGCGAACCCGCTGAGCACACCGCTGACGATGCAGCAGACCGGATGGTGATTGGGTGGAAACTGGGAGAGCCAGAGGGTGGCTTCGAAGGAGTTGGACCAGCTTCCCGAGAAGGAGAGTTGTTTCTTTGCCGCGTCGATCCGGATCTCATCTATGGAGGTCGTGGCCAGTCCCGTCATCGTCTGCAGGACGCAGCCGGCCCTGATCAGTTCCTCGGGGGAGTCGAAGTCGTAAAGTTCGGCGATCCGAAGGGCAATCGCCATGCCGTACTCATAACCGTAGCGGGTATAGATGACGGAGGTTTTTTCCCAGCCGAGGCTGCCGATCAGGTCGTTCTGCAGCCGGGCGAGGGGCGACATGCTGAAGACAATGAAACGGCTGGCACCGAAGAGGGGAAAACCGGTCTTCTCGTCGATTCCGATCAACTCCAAACGTTGCAAGTCGCTGGCACGCATTGTTTCATTCTCCTGATTCGCAGGTTCCCCCTTAAGTCTTTTCTTACCATATCGAAAAAAAGCTTTTCAATATGAAATAATGGGGAGACGGACCTTAAACGGCCAACAGATTGAATAAACATGGAAAATATAAAAATTAGCCCCATGGTATGTTCTTTGCTGGACCGGAAGGGACCGCCCAGGTCTTTCCTCTTTTCGTGATCGGCACGGATGAATCCGGGTTCTGAAGGAGGGAGGATGTCCTGGAACGGTTCTCAGGGAGGTGTTGTGTGCATCGTATCAGAATGGACCGGGGCGGATGGTGCGGCAGGGGCGGAAAATCCTGTCCGGCTGTCCACCGTGCCGGTCCTTGGGGTTCCTTTTGTTTTTGTGGATGCTTCGGGGCAATCCAAAGTGGGATGCGGTTCCTCGTGGTCATGGCCCTCTTTGGACTGTTGCTGCCCGCCGTGAGCGATGCCCGTGAACTGACATTTTCCGAAGGGCTCGCGAGGATGCGGCAGAGCCATGAGGAAATCCTGGCGGCTTCGCAACGGGAGGAGAGCCGCCGGGAGGCCGTGGCGGCTGCGCGGGGGCTCTACTGGCCCAAGGTCGATGTCCAGACTCGGTATACCCAGATCGATGACCCCGTGACCATCGATTTGTCGCCCATCCGCCAGGCGATGCTGAAACTCCATTCGAACGTACCATCCTCCGCCATTCCGCCCTTTTCCCTGGCTGTGCAGGACCGTTCCTACTGGCGTGCAGAGGCCATCATGAGTTGGCCACTCTTCGATGGCGGCCGGATCAGCGCGGCGAACGGGGCGGCGAAGGCCGGGCTGATCGAGGCTCAGGCCGCCGCGGAGAGGCTGTGCCAGAATCTGACGAGCGAGCTTGTGAGGCGTTACTTCGGGCTTCAGGTGGCCGTGAAAGTGCGGGATGTCCGCCGGGAGACCTTCGGGAACCTTTCGGAACACCTGCGTCAGGCCCGCCTCCTCGAGGAGGGGGGGCTGATCCCTAGGGCGGAACGGCTCCATGCAGAGGTGGCTCTGGCGGAGGCGGACCGGGAACTGAAGCGGTCGGAAAAGGATGTCGAGATCTCCCGGATTGCCCTGGCCCACATCCTATCGGAGGGGCAGGACGTGGAGACGGTTTCTCCGCTCTTCATCACCGATCAGATGGAGCCCCTCTCTTTCTTCCTGGAAGGGGCCGGGAGGCATCCCATTCAAAGGGAAATCGCCGCGAAGAGACAGCAGGCTTCCGAAGGAGTCAAGGCGGAACATGCCCGGTGGTTTCCAGAGGTCTACCTCTTCGGCATGCGCGAACTCTACCGGGCGGACCTGACCGTTCTGGATCCGACTTGGGCCGTCGGCATCGGCGCCAATTACAGCCTCTTCGACTGGTCGAGGACCCATCGGATACTGGCTGCCAAAGGAGCGGAAAAGGAAGCGGCCCTTCTGGAAACGAAGGTGATGCGGGATATCGCTATGCTGACGGAGAAACGGTATCGGGAACTCTTGAAGGCCCAAGAGCAATTTACGGCGCTCAAGGCGGCGCTCCGGCTGGGGGAGGAGAATCTGCGCACCCGGCGGCTGGCTTTCCGGGAGGGGTTGGCGACCTCGCTTGATGTGGTCGATGCAGAACTCTCCCTCTCCATGATCCGGATCGAAAGGCTCCGCTCCGCCTATGCCTTCGATGTGTCGCTGGCCGAATTTCTGGAAGCCTGCGGCCAGTCGGACCGCTTCGAGTCCTACCGGTTGGCCGCCACGCAGGAGGTCCGATGAGGGGATTGGTGAAAAAAGAGATCATACCGGCGTTTCTCGTCCTGGCCCTCCTGGGGGGCCTTGCCGCTGGCCTGTGGTTCTCCAGCAGGCCTTCGCCCAGATACCTCCAGGGGGAGATCGAGGCGGCGGAATCGGATGTCTCGGCAAAGATAGCCGGGCGGGTGGCGTCGCTGAACGTGGAGGAGGGGCAGCAGGTCCGAAGGGGGCAGGTCCTGGCGACGCTGGACAGCCCGGAGATCGAGGCGAAGTTGAGGCAGGCGAAGGCGGCCGAGCAGGCCGCCGACGCGCGGAAGGAAATGGCGGACAAAGGGGCCCGGGAAGAGGAGATCCGCCAAGCCTATCATGCCCTGGAGCGGGCGGAGACCGGCGCCTCATTTGCGGAAAAGACCTTCCGGCGGATCGAACGACTTTTTGCCGAGGGCGTTGTCCCGGCCCAGAGACGCGACGAGGCCGAGACCCAGTGGCTCTCGGCCAAGTCACAGGCCGATGCGGCCAGGGCCGCCTACGACATGGCCAGGACTGGCGCCCGGACGGAAGACAAACAGGCTGCGGGAGCCATTGCCCGCCAGGCCGCCGGCTTCGTCTCCGAGGTGGGGGCTTTTCTGGATGAGACGAGGCTTCGGGCCCCCCTGGACGCAGAGGTCCGGGAGGTGATCGTGCATCGCGGGGAGATGATTTCCCCGGGCTATCCGATCATCCGCCTGGTGGATCTCAGGGATATCTGGGCCACATTCAATGTCCGGGAGGACCAACTGGAGAAGATCCGGATGGGGGCCCCCTTGGTGGCCACCGTGCCGGCCCTCGGCAACCGCCGCGTCACCTTCCGCGTCACCTTCATCGCCCCTTTCGGGGACTTTGCCACCTGGCGCGCCACATCCGCTTCTGGGGATTTCGATGTGAAGACCTTCCAGATCAAGGCGCGTCCCGCGGAAGAGATCCCCGGGCTGCGTCCCGGGATGAGCGTCCTTTTGCCGTGGGACCGTTGAGGTTGCCAGGCGACGGGAGGATCCCATGAATCGGCGGCGGGGCGTGACAGCGGTCCTTGCGCGGGAGCGGCAAAGGCTCTTGGCCGACCGCTTCTATTGGCTCTTCATGATCCTGCTGCCCCTGCTCTCCTTTGCCGTTCTCTGGGCGATCTTCCAGCAGCAGGTTCCCAGAGAGTTGCCGGTCCTGGTCTGCGACGAGGACCATTCCAGTCTGTCCCGTCAGATGAAGCGGATGATCGATGCGAGCCCTTCCATGAGGATCATCCCGGGGAACGCCGATTTTGCCGAGGGGCAACGCCTCGTCATGGAGCGCCGGGCCTATGCCCTGATCCGGATCCCCGCCGGGACGCAGCGGGACGTGGACCGGGGAATGACCGCCCGGATCGACTGTTCCTACAATGCCCAGTTCATCCTTCCCGGAAGCCTGATCACCCGTGACCTCTCCCAGGTGTTGACTTCCCTCGCAACGGGGATCGACGTGCGTCGAAGGCAGGGGCAGGGCGAGCCGGCC
>CAYOGU010000144.1:0-9113 GCA_964403345.1 uncultured Syntrophus sp.
CGTCCTTGATGCTTGCTGGTCCGGAAGTCTTCCTCGATGATGTCGCGAATGAAATCGGATGGGGACGAAGCGTCAGCGTGATCCATGTCTAGAAAGTCCTTTCTCCTCCACGGCGTGATCTTCTGGGACGCCAGGCGGTTTTGCGTGCGGTACGACGGAAATTGTTCTTAACACATTTTTCTCCCCGGTTTCCCCTCTTTTCGCTGCCGGAGCGACCGGCCACCGGCGCCACGGGCGGGATGCCCGGATGTCACAGTGCAGGGTCACTCGTCGACGGGCGTGACCGCAATGAAAAGCCCCCCCCGGTTGTCGTGCCGGTAGAAGGGGTAGTCATTGATCACCAGAAAAAGCTCACCCTCGGCCGGCATGCGCACCGTCCTCTCAGCGCCAACCGGAAAGACGATCCCGTTCACCTTGCCCAAGAGCGTTCCGAACGGAGTCCCGGGCAACTCTTTTTGGGAATCCCCCTGTCGATGGACCTGCTCACCGGGGTGGCTGCCGTGTCCCTCCGGTCCTGTATCGGGCCATCGCTCCCGTTCCGCTGCCGGGGCCACTGCCCAAGTCCCCCGACAGTGGAAGAATGCCTTCTGTCCTTTCTTGAAGTGCAGGCCCGTCGAAAGCCACCCCGACTTGGCATCCAGATAGATCACATCCCTTTCCGGGACCGTTCTGATGGTCGGCACACAGGAAGCAACTAGACCCATCAACGCGATCAGTAGGACCACGATCCCCCACAGGATTCCTTCCCGCTGCGCCTTCACCAAAATCCGCGCTCCATGCAGTTCGAGATGAAATCCAGAGAACGCCCGTTTCGCTCCGTCAGACGACTGTGGAGCTGCTTTCCCACATCGGGGTAAAGCGGGGTCTCGGGAAGCCTGTCCACCGGGACCCAGGTAATGTCCAGGGAGTGGGTGGTGTCCGACCGGATCTTGGGAACCCCCCGGACCTCCAAGGCCTCGAAGATGATGTGCAGGGTTTGGGGATGGCGCTTGGTGGCAGGAGCTTCACCGATCAGGATGACGTCGCCGATCTCGAGCTTCACCCCCAGTTCCTCCTTCCATTCCTCCACGATAGCCTCTTTCAGGGGCATGTCCTTATCCACGCCCCCGCCGGGAAGGGCGGAAACCTCCTTGCCGCCATAGATGTATTTCATGCAGAGGATCTCCCCTTCCCTTTCGAACACCGCCGATACCCGGATACGCATGATTTCTCCTTTCAGAGATCCCCGGTCCTTCCTGCCGGCCTATGCGGACAGGCTCCGAATGCTTACGGAAGAATCTACTAAAAAAACCCGTTCCTGTCCATACCGGTGCCGGAAGAATCTCAAATGCCCCGGCGCCCCTTTGCCCGGTCCGTGGCTGATCTGACCCACCATCACCCCGCTGCGTTGTCCTGCGAGGATGGACTTTTTCCAGTTTAACCGGACATCGTCCGCCCATATCGGACAGAGAAGCCCTTCCGCTGGGCATCCAACCCGGTCAAGTGGCCGGCCCATTCCTGCAAAAATAATTAATATCGAAATATAATCAATCTGTTACGAAGAAGCATGACCCTACCCAACCTGTTGGCATGGCTATTGTAATTGAGAAGTCAAACTGGCCCCTGAGCCAGCGATGTGCGGCAGAGGAAATGCGGCTCATTCCCGCAAACTAGCGGGAACGGAGAGGCTTATTGTATAGGAGTAGATCAACCACCCTATGAAGGTTCTGTATTATTCGTCATCACTGACGGGAATCGGCAAGCGGTTCTTCCGGACCGTCTTGTCCCATATCCCGCAGGAGCGAATCGAGATGTGCCGATCTATCGACAATCTCGATTCACGGCTCCATCAGCCGCTCGGCGGGATGACGATCGCTGTCTTCCACGTGACCGGCCGGCAGGAGCTTGAATCCCTGATCACCCGCCGTGATCTTCTCGAGGATTTCCGTATCATCCTGATCCTCCCAAACAACGAAGAAGGCACGACGTCGATGGGACACATCCTGAGGCCGCGTTTCGTCATATACAGCGATAGCGACCTGCCCGACGCGTCGGTGGTGCTGGGAAAGATGCTACAGGGGCAGAAAACCATGGCCTCCTAAACGGCGGTCCCATTTCGGCCTGTCTGCAACGACTCGGTCGAATGGCTCCGCAGGATCGAACCGCGCCAGGCCCAGAACATCAGCACACCCTATTGCCCAAGGAAAGGGCATCAGAGAATAGGAAAAATGCTGGACCCCATGACCACAGGACCCTCCAACCCTGCAAACGGATCGGAAAAAGCACAACCAAGTGATTCGCTTTACCGATGTCTCTATGAGAACAGCGTTGAAGGGATCATCCTGACCGACGCCCGCCGTATCATCGTCGCGATGAATCCGGCGGCCAGCCGCATGCTGGGTTACGGCCGACAGGAGTTGATCGGCCGGGCGGTCGAGGAACTCGTGGACAAGGGGATCGGCAAGACTCCCCATTCGGAGGAAACGGGGCCTTCCCTGCCCGAAGGCACGGAAGACCTGGTTCTCCTCCGCAAGAACGGTTCCTCATTCCCGGCCGAGATCAACTGGTCGCCGCTCGGCACCGGCGACTATGATCTTATGGCCCTGTTCCTGCGCGATATCTCGAATCGCCGTAAGGCGGAGAATGCCCTCCGTGAGAACGAAGCGTGTCTGCGCGCCCTGTTCGAAAACACGATGGACATCATCGCGCTGCTCAACCCGGATGGGACAATCCGCTATCACTCGCCGGCGGCGGAACGGCTTCTGGGCTATACCAAGGAAACGTTCATCCGCATGGTCAGCTTCGATCTCCTGCACCCCGAGGATCGGGAGAGAATCATGACCATCTTTATGGACGCCCTGCAGAAACCCAGGACCAGCGTGACGGCGACCTTTCGTGTCCGACACTGTGACGGAACATGGCGGTCCCTGGAGGCCTTCGGATCCAACCTCGTCGATGATCCGGCGGTCCAGGGGTTCGTCCTCAACGCCCGGGATGTGACCGAAAGGCGGAAACTGGAGGCCGTGGTCCTCCAGGCCCAGAAGATGGAGTCCGTCGGCATCCTGGCCGGAGGGATCGCCCACGAGATCAACAACCTGCTCATGGGCATCCAGGGGAACGCCTCCCTGCTCCAGATCCACATGAACCCCCAAGACCCGGGTTATGAAAGGCTCGCGCACATCCAGAACCAGGTGCACAGCGGGGCGAACCTGACCCAGCAACTCCTCGGCTTTGCCCGAAAGGGACGGTACGAGGTGAGGCCCACAGACCTCAATGCCCTGGTCCAGATGACCACCGAGGTCTTCGGACGGACCAAGAAAGAGCTCCGCATCGAAGGCCGCTACGCCGAAGACCTGTGGTCCGTGGAAGTTGACGCGGGACAGATCGAACAGGTTCTCCTCAATCTCTACATCAACGCCTGGCAGGCCATGCCGGCCGGCGGCAAGCTCCGCATCGAAACGAGGAATACGATCCTCGACCAGACCGATGCCAAGGCGCACGACGTATCGCCCGGCCCCTATGCCCAGATCAGCGTCTCCGACACAGGCGTGGGGATGGATGAAAAGACAAAGGCGAGGGTCTTTGAACCCTTCTTTACCACCCGCGTACTGAGGCAGGGCAAGGGGCTGGGGCTGGCAGCGGCCTATGGGATCATCCGGGGTCACAGGGGCTATATCAGCGCCTCAAGCGAGATCGGGCACGGAACCACCATCACCCTCTGCCTGCCCGCTTCAAATCGCACCACGGTCCAGGAAATCAGGCCCCCCACAGAGGACCTTCAGGGGCATGAGAGGATCCTCATCGTGGACGATGAACTGTTCATCATTGACGTCACCCAGGATATCCTGAAGACCTTAGGTTACGAGGTCATCACCGCCCAAGGCGGGGAAGAGGCCATACGGATCTACCGGGAGCAGCAGGGCTCGATCGATCTGGTGATCCTCGACATGATCATGCCGGAAATGGGAGGGGAAGAGGTCTTCGGACATCTCAAGGCCATCAATCCCCAGGTTCGGGCGATTCTCGCCAGCGGATACAGCATCAACAGCCAAGCCCAGAGGATCATGGAACAGGGCTGCCGTGCCTTTCTCCAGAAACCCTTCGGAATGGCTGAACTCTCCAGAAAGATTCGGGAAGTCCTGGATCAACCCTAAGGGACGATCCCTTCAGCAGGCCCCGCCTCCATCCCCAGACCGGGGGATGGAGACATTTTTTTGGCGCATCCTCTTCCGGAACCCTCCGTCCCGACCGACTTGATCGAAAGGCCTCGCGCCGCTGATCATATCCAACCATTTATCCACACTGTGCTTTTCCGAAATCCTCCATCAGGAGGACGGAGATGGCATACCTTCTGCATCCCTGTCGGCGGCCTATTTGTACCGAATGGAACCGGATCGGCCGACGGGACAGGTCGGTAGAAATGGGATCGTCAGCCGGAAGGCCAGCCGTCATGGGCCAACGGGCGGCAATTTGCTGAAACGAGGTGAGCAAGGATGGAAAGTGAAGTGATGGATCAGGCCGTCAGGGCCGCAGCGAATAAAGAAGGGAAATACCTGACCTTCGCCCTGGCCGGCGAAGAGTATGGGATCGGCATCCTCAAGGTCAAGGAGATCATCGGCCTCATGGCGATCACCACCGTCCCTCAGACCCCGGCCTACGTCAAGGGCGTCATCAACCTGAGGGGAAAGGTGATCCCCGTGGCAGACCTCCGACTCAAGTTCGGCATGGAACCCATGGAATACACCGACAGAACCTGCATCATCGTCGTCGAAATCAAGGGCGCCGACCGGACCGTCCTGATGGGGATCGTCGTCGACTCCGTCTCCGAGGTCCTCAACATCAAAGGCTCCGAGATCGAGGACACCCCCAACTTCGGCAGCAAGCTCAACACCGCCTTCATTCTCGGTATGGCCAAAACCAACGGCTCCGTCAAGATCCTCCTCGACATCGACCGCGTCTTCCGGGAAGAAGACTTCAACATGGAACAGGGGGGCTAGACAAGGAGGGACGGGCAGTCCCTGGGAAGGACCCAAACCTTTATCGGGACGGCAAAGCCGTCCCCAAGCAGACCTGAAAAAGGAGTTATCGCAATGTTAAATAAATTGATGAAAGCAAGTATCAAGAGCAAGATCCTGTTGTTGCCGGTTCTGTTTCTGATTGGCTTTGTGGCCCTGCTGCTGGCGAACCTTTATTTGGAAAACAGGATCACCCGGACGGTGGTCTTTCCCCAGTTCGGGAATCAGATCCTCAAGGGACATCAGAACACGCTCAAGACCGTGGTCGACGTGGAGGCCGCATACCTGGCCCAAAAGATGAAGTCCCTGCAGACGAGGGAGGAGAAGGCCGCCCTGATCATCGCTGAGACGGACCCCATCCGTTTCTTCGACGACGGATCGGGCTATTTCTTCACCTACGACATGACAGGTGTCCGGATCAACGTTCCTATCAACAAGTCGCAGAACAACCAGAACCTCATCGCCCTGGAGGACAAGAAGGGATTCCGTTTCGTCGAGGAATTCGTCAAGATCTCCAAGGCGGGGGGCGGCTTCGTGGAATATTACTTCGAGAAGGAAGGCAAGGGGATCCAGCCCAAGCTCAGCTACGTCAAGCAGATCCCGGGATCGGATTTTCTGATCGGCACCGGGGTTTATATCGACAACGTCACGGATGAGAAGATCCGGCTCCAGGAACAGATCTCTTCGAAAAACCGGGAGTATCTCGTCTACAAGAGCGGCATATTCCTTGCGCTCATCATCCTGATCACGCTCATGTCCATCATGATCGCCCGTACCATCGTCTCTTCCATCCAGCGGGTCATTTCCGGCCTGACGGACGGTGCCGAGCAGGTCGCCTCGGCGTCGTCACAGGTCTCATCCTCGAGCCAGCACCTGGCGGAGGGGTCGTCTGAGCAGGCCTCGTCGCTGGAGGAGACCTCCTCGTCGCTGGAGGAGATGGCCTCCATGACCAAGCAGAACGCCGACAACGCCAACCAGGCCAAGGCCATGATGACCGAGACCCGGCAGATCGTCGAGAAGGTGGACAACCAGATGAACCGGATGGCCGCCTCGATCGGTGAGATCACCAAGACGAGCGAGGAGACCGGGAAGATCATCAAGACGATCGACGAGATCGCGTTCCAGACGAACCTGCTGGCCCTCAACGCCGCGGTCGAGGCGGCCCGGGCCGGAGAGGCCGGAGCGGGGTTCGCCGTGGTCGCCGACGAGGTGAGGAACCTGGCCATGCGGGCGGCCGAGGCGGCCAAGAACACCAACAGCCTGATCGAGAACACGATCAAGGCGGTGCGGGAGGGGAACGAACTGACCCAGGCGACCCGGGAGGCCTTCAAGGAGAACGTTTCCAACGCCACCAAGGTGTCCCAGTTGATCGACGAAATCGCCGCGGCCTCTCAGGAACAGGCCCAGGGGATCGACCAGATCAACAAGGCCGTCTCCGAGATGGACAAGGTCACCCAGCAGACCGCGGCCACTGCCGAGGAGTCCGCCTCCGCCTCGGAGGAGATGAACGCCCAGGCCGAACAAATGAAGGCCTTCGTGGCCGATTTGGTGGTGGCAATCGGCGGCAGGACCATCCGCGGGGAGGAATCCCCGATCCCGCCGACTGTCCAACGCCTATAAGACGAGCGCATCTGAACGGCCGCGTTCCTTCTCCGGATTGAATCCGTGAACGTGCGCCAGGCAGGCAGGTGGCCAAAGGCTCCTCGCGAAGGGATGGAACGGCGGGGAGGGAAGCCAGAGCCTCAACTCTTCCGGCTGGTCTTGGTGGTGAAGGTGGAGATACGCTGCTTCACCTTGGCACTCTTGCACTTGGGACAGGCAATCTTCCCCTTGCCGTGTTCCGATATGCTCAGGATCTTGATGAATTTCTTGTTACAGGTCTGGCATTCATATTCGTAGGTCGGCATGGTTCCCCTCCTCTTATGGAAACTGTCAAAGCTTTTGCGTTATATTAATGGTTCGGGATATATTGTCAAGGATCGTTTTTGTTTCGCCGGCAGCAAGCAGCATGTCCCGGTTCGCAGCACATCTCCGTCCGTTTAGGAGGCCTGATGCCCAGAATCCTGATCGTCTACCATTCGCAGACCGGGAACACCCGGCGTATGGCCTCGGCAGTCGCCGAGGGGGCCCGGGAGATCGAAGGGACCGAGGTGATCGTCAAGGAAGCCCGAGAGGCAACCTTGGAGGACCTCATCTCGGCCGACGGGCTCGCCGTTGGGACACCGGAAAATTTCGGTTACATGTCGGGGATGGTGAAGGACTTCTTCGACCGCACCTTCTACGAAGCCCAGGACAAGGTTTTTAGAAAACCCTACGTGGTATTCATCAGCGCCGGAAACGACGGGAGCGGCGCCCTCAGGGCCGTCGAACGGATCGCGCTCGGCTACAAGCTGAGAAAGGTGTACGAACCCCTCATCGCCAAGGGGAAGGTCACCGCCGGGACACT
Organism: uncultured Syntrophus sp.; assembly: GCA_964403345.1. Lineage (GTDB taxonomy): Bacteria > Desulfobacterota > Syntrophia > Syntrophales > UBA5619 > JAKAFS01. The sequence goes on from CAYOGU010000144.1 coordinate 7,441, forward strand.
GGAAAAGTGCCGCGAGTTGGGGGCGACCCTCGCCGCCGGGTGCGGCCTGGGAATCTACTGACGGGGGTTATCCGCCGTTATGAGGCTCCTGACATTTATTATCTTGACGTGCCTTGCAGCTTCCCCTATATTTCCCCACGGTTGTTCCTCGAACGACGGGAATCGACGGCCCGCCTTCAATACCGTCAGAACGTCACCCTAGGAGCATGGATCCCATGAGCGAAGGAAGGTACCTGGCGATTCCCCCCGGCGCACTCATCCCAGGGTCCCTACCGAAATTCAGGATTTACGTCTTATCCCCGCAGGGGCAGTACATCCTATGGGCCCTGGAGGGAAAGGAAGTCCGCCCAAACCAGCTCGACCGGCTCGCCGAAGGCGGGCTGAAAGAGGTCTACATCGATATCGAGGAACAGTTCATATACGATCGGTACCTGGAAGACAACCTCGGGGAGATCCTCGACAGCGAATGGTCGTCGGACGACCAGAAGGCCTCGATCTTCAGCAGGGTCTCCACAAACGTCGTCAAGACCGCCTTTGAAACCTGCTTCCGGCTGGGGACCATGAGCGCGGAGGCCCTGCGGCAGACGCAGAGGATGATCGAGAACGCGCTGCGCTTCATCACGCAATCCAAGTCCCTGCAAGCCCTGGCCAAGATGATCGGCCACAACTACCAGACCTACGAGCACGCCACCAAGGTCCTGTGGTTCACCGTGGCGTTTCTGCGCGACAATCCCGGGACCGTGGAGGAGATCCTGCCCGGTTATCAGGCCCTCTCCCAGCGGCAAAAGGCCGAAACACTCAAGCAGTGCGGCGTCGCCGCCCTGCTGCACGACATCGGCAAGGCCTTCGTCTCCAAAGAGATCCTCAACAAGAACGACTCCCTGTCGACGGTGGAGTGGGAGATCATGAAACGCCACCCCTTGAGCGGTTTGGCAATGCTCGTCGACGCGGACCTCCCCGTGTTCGTCAAGAAGGCCATCCTGCACCACCATGAGGATTTCGACGGCGGAGGGTACCCCCTGTGCCTGGAAGGGACCAGCATCACCACGCTGGCCAGAGTCCTGCGGATCGTCGACACCTTCGACGCCATGACGTCCCGCCGGCCCTACAAGGGCCCCGTCACGGCCGGCAAGACCGCCCAGATCATGATCGGCCTGCAGAAGGAACAGTGCGGAGGCAACGACGATCCGCAGCAAGACGCCCGCGATGCGGGCATGCGGCGCTGCTTCGACGATGAACTCCTACAGAAATTCATTATATTTCTGGGCAACGTGAAGGTCGAGGCCTGAACGCCCCGGGGGCCCGCATGAGGCAAGCCCCGGGGGCGGGATCGTCTGAGGGCTAAAAGAGGGAAGGATCTTCAGTCGACGCGGAACCGCTGAATCGTCTCCTCGGGAATCTCAAGGCCCAAGCCCGGCTTCTGCGGCGGAAACATCTGGCCGTTCTTGATCGTCACTGGCTCTGCGAAGGCGCTTGCGACCCAGGGCATGTATTCGATGGAACCGCTATCCAGAACACCGCATGCGACCTGGATCGAGCTCTCCATCATGTGGTGCGGCTCCACCGGCAGGTTGGCGACGTCCGCCAGGGTCGCAACCTTGACCATTTCGGTAATGCCGCCGACCCGGATGATGTCCGGCTGCAGGATGTCTACCGCCCCGGCCCGCAGGTAG
>CAYOGU010000145.1:0-9094 GCA_964403345.1 uncultured Syntrophus sp.
CTGTTCGTGCAGGTTCAGGCATCCGACGTAGAAGGCATTTCCGCGAGCAGCATGTCGATGAAGTTCTGGATATGGTCGGCCGACTGGGCAAGGGCATTGGCGGCAAGGTTGATCCCCCGGTCCTTCAATTCCGACAGGAACGTGGCCCCGGATATGTCGCGCGGATGCAGGGTGTAGGTATAGACTTGAGGCTTCTTGGCGAAGAGTTGCCTGACCCAGTTCGGCTTTTTCCCCCGCGGCTTCCGGAGGACGTAGCTGTCGCCGACGTTGCCGGTCGTCAATGCGGCGCTGAGAAGCGCTCCGTTGCGGAATTTCAGTTCCTTCAGGTGATCGCGGACGAGGGCGAGGTATTCACCATCCAGTTCCCTGGCAAGCATGGCGAAAAACTCCCTGAAACCCTCGGACTCGAATTTGCCGGCATGCTCGGCGGCGACACCTCTCAATTCCTCGAAAACGCCGACAAACATCTCCATCAGGCCGATCGATCCGTACAGGAGCGACGAGGGACGGCTCTTGAAAAAGCCCCACCAATGCTTTTTCCTGTTTTCCAGGGTTTCTTCGGCGATGCGGTACAGATCCCTGACGACGGCGGGATTCTTCAGGCAATCCCGGAGAACGTCCTGGCGATAGCGGATCGCATCCAGATCGTTGTCCAGGCCCGTCAGCACGGCGGTCCTTGCCACGCCGTACAGAAATTTATCGCCCCGGGCCATGGCGTCGAACAGCGTGTCCAATTCCAGGTCCTGCACCAGCGCCGCTTGGTTCGCCGGCGGTTCTTGCTTCGGGTCGAAATCGCGATCCCGATACATGAGAAAGACCTTCATGATGCGATGCGCTCCAGAATATGGTTGTAGGTCAGGCGATACTTTTCGGCGATGGACAGCGCGTACGCCAGGCCGTCGGCTTTCCTGCGGACTATCTTGTAGGTCCGCAGCGCGGGATTCTCAGGCACGACAGTGCTGACCATGCTCACGGTCCGGGCGCTGTAAGAGGCCAATTCATCGATGAAAGTGACCCAGATGCACAGGGCATCCAACCGGCTGATCCGCTCCATGATCCGTTTGCTCAGCAGGACGGCGTCCTGAAGCGCGGTGGAGGTGAAGATCTCGTTCATGATGATGACGCTGTCCGGGGTGGCCCTGCCGAGAATATCGTGGATCCGGACCAGGTCGTCTTGGAGCTTGCCCCGGAGATTCTTGATGTCCTCCTCCTTTTCGAAATGCGTGAAGAGCCCGTCGTACAGAAAAAGCCGCGCCTCCCGGCCCGGAACGGGGCAACCCAGGCTGGCCAGATAGTGCAACTGCCCGAACATGCGGGCGAAGGTCGTCTTGCCGCCCTGGTTCGGGCCGGACACGACGATGACGCGTTCCTCTCCCTTCAAGGAAAAGTCGTTGCAGACGACGGGCTTATTCTCGGAGACGAGCTTGTAGGCCAGGGCCAGATCGAACCCCTCCTCGGCGTGGACTTCCTTGTCTTCCGAGGAGATCTGCGGATAGCAGAATTTCAACCCCGCGCGTCTGAACAGGCTGATGTGCTCCAGGTAGGCGACATAGAATTGCACCTCCCGGTCGAAGGCCGCCACTTTTCCATCCTGGAAATCGCTGTTTAGAGCGCAATAACGATCCAGATTCGAAAACACGTCCGGGTGCAACAGGGCGACGAACTCCAGTATCTTCGCTTCGACATGGTTCAGCCCTGCATCGGTGCTGAAGCGGGTCCTGTAGTCTTGCACCGCCCCCTGCTTGAATTTCTCGAAAGCCTTCTCCACCTCGATGCTGTAGTCCTCTTCCCCTTCGTACCTGCGTACGCTGAAGCGGTCACCCTTGATGATCAGGGAATATTGCACCGCGGACAAATCGGCTTCCAGCTTTTTAGTTTCCGCGCAAAGCGAGATAAAGCGGTCTGAGCGGACGTAGTCCGCAAGGTATTCCCGAAATGCGGAAAGGCCTCGGGATTTCAAGGCAAGTCCGGACAAATCCTGCGCCAGGGAGCGGACCGCCTCGCAATAAAGGCCTGCCGCGTTCAGAAACCATCCTTCCTTGTTGTAGTGGTAGTAAAGCTTCTCAGCCAGGGCCAGCTGCCGCCGCACGACCTTCATCCTTTCGGAAAACGACTTGATGAGGTTGAACAGGACCCTGTCTTCCAGGTCCCGCATGACCTCATGGCGATACAGGATCGCATCGACGTCATGCAGGGGATTGTGGAAGAAGGGTTTCAGATCGTACTCCTGCCTGCCGGCGGTCATGGCGTCGATCGCCTGATCGAGATTCAAATCACGGAAGAAGGGCGGCGCCTCGGATATTTCCCGGACTGTGCCTTCGTCCGCCTGTGCGAACAGGATGCTCGTAAACGTCACGGCAACTGCACCTCCTCAAAAAGACCGCCGATCATCTTTCGCCTCTCTGCAGGCTCATCCCGTCACCGGACGCCCGCCGATCCGCCTGCTCACGGCAACCAGGAGCGGAATCGCCAGCAGTTGAAAGGAGACTGAAAAGAGGATCAACGCGGGAATGGAGCGGTCGTACAGCGCTCCCATCAACGCGCTGCCGAGAAACCAGAAAATGCCGAAATTCATGTTGAACGTTCCGAAGGCGGTGCCGCGGCGGTCCGCCGGAGACATGGATGCGACCGCCGCCTTCATGACCGACTCCTGGGCGCCCATGCCCACGCCCCAGAGGACCGCACCCGCCAGAGCGGCAGGGAATCCTCCCATGAAAACGAGCGGGGCGGCCGGGACGGCGATGAGGGCGGCGGCGATCAGCACCGGCATGCCCAGGCGGTCGTAGAGACGGCCGAAGGCCAGGGCCGCCAGGCCGTCGACCCCCATGGCGATGGAATAGAGGATCGGAATCCACTCCTGCGGAACGGTTCCGGCTTTCCCGAAGTGGTACGCGATGAGCGGGTAATCGGCAAATCCCGCCGCGATGCAGGCCGTTGCCGCCAGGTAAAGCCAGAAGGGCGCGGCATAGCCGTGCACAGCCATTTGCGGCGTTTTGGACTCCAGGTCCCGGGGGCGGGGGTAAAGCGATCGCGCCGTCAGCAGGACCCCGAGCGAGACGAGCGCGGGGACCAGGAGAACGGCGAAGCTGAGGCGATAGTCGCTCCGGACGTACATCACCGCCGCCACGATCAGGGGCCCGAGCGTCGCCCCGGCCTGGTCCATGGCCTCGTGGAGGGCGAATCCCCAGCCGCTGCCCATGCGGCTACCCGCGAAGGAGAGCATGGCGTCGCGGGGGGGGTTGCGCATCGCCTTGCCGATCCGCTCCAGAAACATCAGGAGCACGGCCATCTGCCAGTTCCCGGCCAGGGCCAGGGTCGGAACGGCCAGCAGGTTCAAGGCATACCCGAAGAGGGTCACGGCCCAGTAGCGGCCTGTCCGGTCTGCGATGCGTCCGGAGACGAAGCGGAGCGCATAGCCGAGCAGCTCCCCCAAACCGGCCACGAAGCCCACGGCCGTTGCGCTGGCCCCCAGGAGGGCAAGAAACGGACCGGTGATGCTGCGGGCGGATTCATAGGTCATGTCGGCAAAGAGGCTGACGATCCCCAGGAGGACGACAAAGCGGGTGGACCGCGCGGCGTCTGCATCCTTCCCGGCCGGACCGTTTTCAACAGGCGATCTATTCATGATTTCCACCCACTTTCAACACAGAACCTTTCCGTCCGTCTCCCTTCATCGGAAGGGAAAAGAAAGATTGCGCGCTCCGGCGGTCAGGACCAGGGCGCGGCGGTCCGCGTCCTTTTCATCAGGCGTGCAGTCTTGCCGGCGGAGCGATTCCAGCTTTTGTCCGTACGATCTCATGCTGGCTTCGATCTCCCGGAAGCGGCGCGCGGCCTTGCGCAGCAGAAAGGCCGCGGTTTCCCCGGATCCGACGGACTGCACGAGAAGATCGAGGTGCCGCAGGCACACCCCCTGGGCGCTGTCATAAGCCGAACGTCCCTCCTCCGAATCGAGAAAGCCCGCCAGTTGCGAAATATAGCCCGTTTCCAGATCCAGAAGCATTGCGCAAACGCGGCAGTTCCCGCCCGGCCTGCCGCGCAGCGCCGGCCCCTCGGTCCGGACGCCGTCGGCCGCTTGGTTCAACGCCTCCGCCAGGCGGGACAGGAGCGGCGGAAAACCGCTCGCCAGACCCCGCGGCGAGGAAAAGGCGGCAAGCTGCCAGAGGTGGGTCGGGCAAAAGCCGCATTCCTCGGCAAAAACCTCCCGGACCTTCTCCTCCCGGGTCAGGTCATGCTGCCAGCGGGAAAAAAAGGAGAGAAGCGCTTCCTCCAGATGATCGCAGACGGGACACCCCCGCGTGCGCAAATCCCGCATCATGTCGGTTCCCATGCGGGTTCGCCCCTTTCCTCCGGGGAGGACCCCGGTTTTTCTTTGCTTCGCCTCAGCAGCCTCTCGGCGGTTTCCCTCATCCCCAGAGGATAGCCGCCGGTCGCCTTGGCCAATGCCAGCAGATCGTCCCTTGCGACGCCCAGTTCGTGCCTGTCGGCCAGGTGCTGAAAATAGTCGCAGACGTCCCGGATCGGAAGATGGCCGAGGACGATCGTTTCACTGGGTAACAGGCAGGCGCGGAGAAGGAAGAGCGAGCGTTGCATGAGAAAGGACTCCACGATGGCAATGAAGAGATAATGTTTCTCCATGTTCAGGTCCCGGAGAAAGGACAGCTTCTGTCGCGTCAACCGGCCGAGATTATCCAGAACGATGACGGGCTTCGGGCCTTCGGGCAAACGCATCCCGGCCAGCAGGTTGCGACCGACCCTGTAGTGGGCGGACCGGACAGGGCGGCCGGAAGGCGCTTTCGGCCGAAAGGCGGCCAGCAGGCTCCCGCAAACCTCGCCCGGGGTCTTTGAAAAGTCGGTAAAGACGAACCGTCGCCCCCCCGAGCCGTCGGCGGCGACCTGACGGACCATCTGCGTCCTCCCGCTGCCGTAGGCTCCCGAGACGATCACGTGACGTCCCCTTTCCAAGGCGCGGGCCAGCTTCTGCATCTCCCTTTGGCGGCCTACGAAATACATCCGTCGTGCCCCGATTCTCCCCGTCGGGCGGTTTCATCCGACGCCGCGCGGGGATTCCGTTTCCGGAAGGCAGAAAAAAGCATCGAAATGTATGGGATATTCGAAGGACAAGGAAGTCTTCTCTGGTTCGCCATAAAGAAACTCCCAACAGAACCGTTCTGTCAGGAGTTATCAGCCGATGGGCGGTTGCGCGGTTGCATGGTGAACTCCATCACCGTATCATGTAAAAACCATATTCCCTGTGCCTTGTCAAGGAGAATGACAATGGTGCGATCGCAGTGGCAACTGTGCGAGCACCGTCGACACAAAATGGGTCACCGCCGACAACAGGAAATGCAGGCAGGAGGGAGGGATCTGGACCTGAATGGTTAGCGTCAAAGATCAGGAAAAGCTTTACCACATCCTCATAAGGATGAGAACATTTAAGATTCAGTCGAACCGTTTGATTCTAGATGATTCAATATCGATCTGCGGCTTATCCTGAAGAAGCATGATTGTCATGAGTTTAGTGCTGGCAAGTGGGCTGAAGAAGGAAGTCAATGCCCGGATATCAATATTTAAGCATATGATATTTATATATATTATTTTAATAATCCCTGGCCATTCAAATGGTAAACCTTTTCCCTTGACAAAGGCAACGGAACGGAATATTATCAACCAAAATGTCGGGGATGGAGTCCCCCGCGAAAGCGCTTAAGACAAAAGCTGATGACTCCTACCGTGGGATCCCGTGCGGTAGGCGTTATCGGCTTTTTTTGTTGCCGACGCAGCCTCCTGACGGGGCATCGATCAGAAAGGAGAAGCAAAATGACCAATTTAAAGAAGTACAATCTGCTGGAACTCCCCTGGACCGACGTGGCGGCCTATATCAAGGCCGGAAACGACGTGGTGATGATTCCGATCGGGAGCTGTGAAAAACACGGGCAGGGATTCGTCCCCCTGGGAGTCGATTCGTACACTACGATGGGAAGCGTGGAGCGGGCGGCAGAGAAGGCCAAGGTGGTCTATTCTCCCCTGCTGCCCTTCGGACACTCGCCCCACCACATGGGCGAGGCCGGCTGGGGAACGGGCACCATCTCCCTTCCAGGCGAGGTCTACCGGGACGTCCTTTACGCCATCGGCCGCAGCCTGATCTTTGCCGGATTCAACAAACTGGTCTTCGTTTCCCACCACGGCACCAACATGGGCGCCCAGAGCGAGGCGCTGCGCACCTTGCGGGCCGAGACGGATTGCTTCTGCGCCTTCTACAAGACGCCCACGGAAAGGGAATGCGCCGTCGTTGCCGACCTGATGACGGGGCCCGCCGAAGAAACCCCCGGCTGGCACGCGGGCGAGCTCGAAACCTCGACCACCATGGCCTACATGAAGGAGAAGGGGATCTACGAGGGATCGATCTGCATGGAACACGCCAAGGCGGATCGCGCTCACGCTCCAAAATGGATGGGGCCGGCCTTCAGCAAGACGGACGGCACCAACACGGTCAAGTTCCAGGGATCGGAAAACATCTTCATTCCCATGCTTCACCATGAATACTCCGATACGGCCACCATCGGCAACCCTTTGCGTTCCAGCGTCGAACAGGGTGAGGCCGTCTTTGAACGGATCAGCGGCCACCTGGCCGCCTTCCTTGAAGAGGTGAAGAAGTTCGACTTCAAGGTTCCCGATGCCAAACGGGACTGGCCGGGACGTTTCTGGAGAGGCTAAATTTCATTGCAGGGGACTGTGCGTACCGTCGAGCACAGGACATGGATGGACGGGACCGGTCCGCCAGCGATCCGTGCGGATCGCCGGCGGACGGGCTTCGAAGTCAGGTTGGGAGGGATGAACGATGGACTGCCCATTTTGCCCGGAAAAGATTCACGCCAAAATCATCGACGAGCACGGCACCGTCTTTGCCATAGCAGACAGTTACCCGGTTGCGAAGGGCCACATCCTGGTCCTTCCCCGTCGCCACACGCCCGATTTTTTCTCCATGACGTCCGAGGAATGGAAAGACGCCGAAGACCTCCTGCGGAAACTGCGGGAAAGGGCGTTGAGCAGTGATGCGACCATCACAGGCTTCAACGTGGGCATGAACTGCGGCACTTCGGCGGGCCAGACGATCCTGCACGCCCACATCCACCTGATTCCAAGAAGAGACGGGGACACGCCCCATCCCCGCGGCGGCGTCCGGGGCGTCATCCCCGACAAGATGTCCTATCCCTAGCGCCTGAACCGCAGAGGTCCGGCCCCCGCCTCTGCGGATCGGGAACGCGATCGAATGCATTCCGTCACAAAAACCATCGATCACAAAAACCATCGAAGCGACGACTGGATATACCCGATGGCCGACGCCATAATGCACAGCGCCAGGAAGGACTTGACGATTTTGGCCGGAACGAATTTCTGCAGCCCTGCACCGCAATACATGCCCGCCAAGCCGCCTACGCCGAACAGCAGGCCCAATGCCCAGTCCGGAGAAACGGCCAGGCCCGGATAAAAGGGGGCCATGAGATGATAGAAGGCCACACCGGCGACCGAGGTCACGAAGGTGGCCAGGAGGGCGGCGCCGGCCGTGATATAAACAGGAATCTTGAAAAAAGTCACCAGAAAGGGGGCGATGATGGCACCCCCGCCGATGCCGTAAATGCCGCCGATCATGCCTACGGCAAGGCTCAGGAACAGCAGCCGGGGCACACGCACGGAAAATGTTTGGCCGCAGAATCTGTAAACGAGCCGCCTCAAGCCCCATTCCCGTACCGTCACCTTGACCCAGTCGCCGGGCGGCGGGCTTATTCCCCTGCCCGTGACCGCCTGATGGAACCGGCCTTCGACAAGGGCCTGATGGTCCCCGGGTTCGAGCTTTCGCCGCAATTCGACAGCGAGCTTTACCCCGATGAAAAGAAGGACCAGTCCAACGAAGAGCTTGAAGTCTCTGGGATCGCTGAGCATGCGAATCCGGATCCATGCGCCCATCCAGACGCCGGGAAAGGTGCCGGCGATGATCGCCCCCGTCAGCGGCCAGAACATCCGCCCCTCCCTGGCGTATCGCCATACGCCCCCGGGGATGGCCACCACATTGAACAGATGGTTGGTCGGCGTCACCGCCGGACTGTCGAAGCCCAGCACGCTCATCTGAAAAGGCAGAAGCAGAAAGGCCCCTGACACCCCGCCCATGGATGTGAGAAGGGAAATCACAAAGGCGACCACGGGCGGGATCCAGGGAAGGATCTCTATGTGCGCGACAGGGAAAAACACGGGTTCCTTCTACCAGCGCAACTCGCCCCGGAACACGGCCTTCTTGCCCAGTTCCTCCTCGATCCTCAGGAGCTGGTTGTATTTGGCCAGCCGCTCCGAACGCGCCGGGGCGCCGGTCTTGAGCTGGCCGGCGTTGGTCGCCACGACCACGTCCGCCAGGAAGGAATCCTCGGTTTCGCCGGAGCGGTGGGAGAACAGACAGGTGTAGCCTGCCTTCCTGGCCGTCTCCACGGTCTGGAGGGTCTCCGTGAGGGTCCCGATCTGGTTGAGCTTGATCAGCACGGAATTGGCCACGCCCTGCCTGATCCCCTCCGCCAGGATCTTGGGATTGGTGACGAAGATGTCGTCGCCGGTGAGCTGGATCTTCTTCCCCAGCTTCTTCGTCAGGACCCGCCAACCCGCCCAGTCGTCCTCGGCCAGGGCGTCCTCGATGCATATGATCGGGTACCTGGAAACGAGCCCTTTGTAATAATCCACCAGCTCCTCGGAAGTGAGGGTGCTGTTGTCCGCCTTGAGGAGATACTTCCCGTCCTTGTGGAACTCGCTGGCCGCCGGGTCGAGGACGATGGAGATCTGCCGTCCGGGCTTGTAGCCGCTCTTTTCGATGGCCGAGACGATCGCCTTGATGGCTTCCTCGTTGGAAGCGAGGTTGGGCGCAAAGCCTCCCTCGTCGCCCACCGCCGTATTGAGGCCTCTGGATTTCAGGACCGACTTCAGGGTCTGGTAGGTCTCGGCGGCCATTCTCAGGGCTTCCCTGAAGGAGGGCGCGCCGATGGGGGCGATCATGAATTCTTGGATATCGACGTTGTTGTCGGCATGCTTGCCGCCGTTGAGGATGTTCATCATG
>CAYOGU010000146.1:0-9031 GCA_964403345.1 uncultured Syntrophus sp.
TTCCCGCCAGGGAGACAAGCTCCGTCTCGATCCCCTCCTTACCGAGTTCATCCAGGACCCGGTTCAAGAGGATGGCGGTATTGCCCTTCAGACGGGGGCTGCTGTTGAACGCGACGACTTTCATGGAATTCCTCCTTCGAAAAAATCGGTTTACCCGGCAGGGCCGGCGGCAGTAGAAACGGGCGGTTCGACTCGATGGACGATTCTATAGTGGAGCGACCGGGGCCTGTCAAGATCCAAACCCAACCGTCAAATTATCTTTCCATCCCCCCCACAAAGGACAGACTACGCTCATGATAATTTTTCATTGACACCTTAAGCACCTTGTTCTATGAAACTTGCTATAGGAAAGGCGGTCGCGGGAACGGACGAACGTTTCGATCCAGGCGATGCGGCTTCCTTCATCCACGGGACGCGATCCGAGGTAAATAAATATGACCTGTCTGTCGTATCAACGGCCAGTAGCAGAGTTCAACGTGCTGTAATATTTTTTTCACTGATCGTGGCACGTATTTGCAATTAGTGTTACAAGAGGCGGTATTGCCGCAGGGGCACCCGACAGGACAGTGCCGAGATAGAGCCATTCTTTCGAGTAGACGGTTAAGTCCATGAGAGTATTCAGTCTGGGGGTGATTGTCTCTGCCGCCGTGCACATCGGTGCGATCGCGGTCCTTATGGCGCTTTCGCCCCCCGTTCAGGACGCGTCGCTTGACCTGGTGGAGGTCGATTTCTCCCATATGGACAGGCCGTTCAAGGACTCTTCTCCATCAAAGCCCCTGCTCGGAACCCTCCCTAAAAGACGAGCCATCCAAAGAGACGGAAAACATTCCCGGCAAACGATCAAAATGGACCGGATGACCAGGGAGCTCCCTGAAACCGCTCCAGACAAAGGACAGGCCAAGCCGCCTGTTTTGCCCATCCAGGCCGCCACGCCTGCCGACCGGAGCGAGGCTTGCGTTCCGGCCACCTCAGAGACGCGGGGCGAAGCAGTCCGTTCGGCTTTATCCATTGCACAGGCAGAAGCGGCCAGCGGCGGAGCGGCCGCCGCCTTTGGGGGCCATTCCGGATCGGATGCCCCACTCCCGGCGCGGGGCATCTCGGACGGCAATCCGGTGGAAAGCGCGAGCATGACAAATCGGGAAAGCCTGGCAGAGGGGAGCGAAAACTACCGGTACATCCGTGACGCGATCCTGAAGAACCTCCGATATCCCGAGAGGGCCAGGAGGCTGGGGCTAGAGGGGAAGGTCCTCCTCTCCTTTGTCGTGCTGGAAGACGGGACGACGAGCGGAATCAAGGTGCTCGATGGTTCACGCCACCGGATCCTGGATGAAAGCGCCAGGGACGCCGTGGCGGAGACCCGCATTGCCAGGAAGGTGCCGTACCGCGTCGTGGTTCGCCTCCCAGTCACGTTCCGCCTCCATGGGGCAAAGGACCATGAACTTGGCGAATCGTCTTTGGCCGACCGGTCATGAGCTTCCCGGGCTGAAGGACGAGAGGGGGTGATGACAAGACTTCCGTAACGATAGTCCAGTACAGAATCATAGGCGGGGCAGGGTCACCGTGGCGGGCAATACCCTGCCCCCTGAAGAAAGCGATGTCTGTGACACCGCCTCTCTGAAATCATTCTAGCAGAGGTGGTGGTGAAAAGAAAAGGAGAACCCTCTCATGAAAAAGGCCGTAGCCATGATCACCGCCGTTCTTTTATCCAGCCTGTTTATGACCCCGTCCGGATGGGCGGCGGAGCCGCAGAAAAAAGAAGAAAAGGAGGCCGCCCTGGAAGAAATCAGCGTCGTCGGTGCTCCTTACAGCAATCCGATCACCCCTGTCGATACCCCCTACGGGACCCAGTACAACTTGGTGACCGAAGATCAGATCAAACAGCAGAATGCCTATGACTTCCAATCGGCCCTGCGCGACGTACCGGGAGTCATGTACCAGAGCAAGAACCTGATGGGGAGCCAGACCAGCCACAGCCTTTACATTCGAGGCCGCGGGGCCAGCCACCCCAGCCCCGACATCACGATCGAGTACGACGGAGTCCCCCGTTACGGGGCCCTCTTCGGTCAGGTGCTGGGCGACGGCATCGCCGTCCCCACGATCGGAGGGATCGAGGTCTTCAAGAGCCCGCAACCGTCCCAGTTCGGCAGCGGCTACGCCATGGTCAATGTCCTGCCCAAATACATGAAGGAAGAGGGCCAGGAGGTGGTGCTCGATTCGAGCGCAGGCAGTTACGGCACCTTCAGCGAGGGGCTCTCCGGCGGTCTCAAGAAGGGCCCCTTCGACGCCTATGTCTCCCAGAACTGGGCCTCCACGGACGGTCATGTCGACCATTCCCGCGCCCAGCAGCAGGGCTACTATGCCAATCTGGGTTACCAACTCAACCGGCTGTGGAACGTTCGTTTTCTCGCCAACCATGTGGAAAGCCAGACCCTGGCGCCCAGACCGGAGGTCACGCCCACCTCGACCAACGGGGTGAGCTGGCCCGGCGCGGAACGCTACGATACCAAGACCGATTTCACCACCCTGACCCTGAACCATCAATACGAGGCCTTTAGCGGCTATCTCAAGGCCTATCTGGTCGACACCGATTTCGACCTTCTGCAGGAGTTGACCAACGGCCAGCGATACGGCGGCGGCAGCGGCGGCCTTTGGTCCAGGCAGGAGATCCGGCAGAACGGAATCCGGGCCCGTGAAGACCTGCAACTCTGGTCAGGAGGACAGATCCTGGCCGGCGTAGACCTGGACAGGACCGCCCTGAAGAACACCCAGCGGACCTACAGTGGACAGGCGGTCTCGGGAATCAACGGCGGCAAGGCGGAACGGGTCTGGGATTTTCCCGATACGACGATTTTCTCCCCATATATGGCCCTGAATCAAAAGTTCGGCCGCACGGATGGTTTCCATATCGTTCCATCGGCTGGCTTCCGTTATTATCACCACAACGAGTTTCAGGATGTTTCGTCTCCCCAGGCAGGTCTGGTGACGGGATACAACCAGACCGACCTCCATCTCAATTACGCGCGGGGCGTCAACTATCCATCGCCGATTGTGGTCATGAACATGGTGCTCACCAGTTCGCCGGTGACCAATCCAAGCCAGTACTGGAAGGAGCTCAAGCCGGAGGTGGTGGACCACTACGAGTTGGGGCTGACCCACTCCTGGCCGGAGATCGCAAGATTGGGGGCGACCGCCTTCTATGACAAGGGCAAGGATCGCTTTCAGGCCTACATGTACGGCTCCATCCCCACCCAGTTCAACGACCCCATCGGCCAGTACGAGATCCGCGGACTGGAGCTGACCGGTTCGTTGACCCCGCTGAAAGACATCGAACTCACCGCCGGTGCCACCTGGATGGCTGCCAAGGCCAAGGGGAGCGATGGGATCGAGCGGGACCGGATGCCCTATACTCCTGATTTCCAGTTTCAGGCCGGCGCCAACTGGAAGTTCTGGGAACGTTACCGGCTCTTCATGGACCTGCAACACCTAAAAAACGTATATGCCAGTACGAGTTCCAGAACCGGCACGTTCACCTATGCGGACCTGTCGGACATGTACAAACTCGACGATGTCACCCTGGTGAACGCCCGTCTGAGCTACCGTTTCGATTACCGGCCGCTGGGTCTGAAGGATTCGGAAGCGTCGCTCGCGCTCAACAACCTCTTCGATCGGCGTTATGAGTACGCCAAGGGCTACCGGATGCCGGGGATCACCGTCTTTGCCGGGGTCAGCCTCAAGTTTCTCTAAACGGACGCCAGCGGGCGGCGTTTCCGACGCCGCCCACTTTTTCCGGAGGATGGGTTCATGTGCAGACGGTTTATTCTTTTGGGATTGACTCTTCTGGCGTGCCTGAGCGCCTATGAGGGACTGTCAGACGGCGCTCCGGCGTCAAGGACGGGAAAGACGCGAGCCGTGGTCGCCTCGGACACGATCCTCTCCGGGATGATCGCCTCGCTCCTGCCCCCGCAACACTACAGCATCGATACGGTCCTTCCGCCCGGTCAGTGTCCCGGCCACTACGACGTCAAGCCTTCGGACATTGAAAAGATCCGCAAGGCCGACCTGGTCGTCTCCTTCCAAGGGATGCCGTTCATGAAGGCGACCGGAGAAGGCGGCCAGAAGCTGCTGCTTGTGGATGCGGAGGACCGCAATTGGATGGCCCCGGAGGCCTATCTGCTCGGCCTGAATATGCTGTCGGAAAAACTCTTGGAACGCTTCCCGGAGGATCGGAATAGGATCCTCGGCAGCAGGGAGAAGGCCGTCCGCGAGGTGAGGGAGGGAGCGAGATCACTTCTGCAAAGGATCAAGCGTGCAGGCCTCGGCGGGAAGCCGTTGATTGCCTCTTCGATGCAGAAGGAACCGCTCGAATGGATGGGTTTTCTCGTCCTGGGAGCGTACGGCAGACCAGAGGCGATGTCCCCAAGAGAGGTGGTACGCCTGACGAAGATCGGCAGGGAGCAGCAGGCCGTCGCTGTGGTGGACAACCTCCAATCCGGCCCCGACGCCGGAAAGGGGATCGCCGAGGCCCTGGGGATCCCCCATGTGGTGCTGACGAATTTTCCATCAGAGCAGGGTTATCTGGCCACGCTCGGGGGAAACATAGACACCCTGGCAGCGGTTTTGAACAGGTGAGCGGGGTGAGGGGCACGCCATGGGAACGCCGTTGATCGAACTGGAAGGGGTCACCGTCAGGAAGGCGAAGGGCGTTTTGCTGGAAGGGATACGCCTTGAGGTCTCCCATGGGGAGTTCGTTGGGATCATCGGGCCCAACGGTGCCGGGAAGACAACGCTTCTGAACGTCATTGCCGGGTTCGAGCGGTTCGAGGGGACACTCCACCTGTTCGGCCGCCGAGAGTCCTGGAAACGATCCCGGGAAACACGGATGCGCATCGGCTATGTTCCCCAGATCCTTCCCATCGATCCGGCCTTTCCGATCCTGGCTTCGGAAGCGGTGATGACGGGTGCCGTGGGCCGTCTGGGCCCCTTCCATTCACCGGGAAAGAGGGAGAGTGAAAAGGCGACGGCCCTGATGGAGATGATGCGCGTGGCCCATCTGGCCGACAGGCCCCTTGGGCAGCTCTCCGGCGGCGAGCGGCAGAAGGTGTCACTGGCCCGCGCCATCCTCCAAGAACCGGACGTCCTCCTGATGGACGAACCCACGGCGAGTCTGGACATCGCGGTCCAGAGGGAGGTCCTGAGCCTCGTCAATGAGCTCCATCGGCGGGAAGAGATGACCTTCCTGTTCGTCACCCACGATTTCACCATGGTGCCAGCGGCGATGCGCCGGGCTGTGCTCCTGGATCAGGGCCGGATCATATTCGACGGGGACGTCGCCACCGCCGTCTCAAGTGAGACATTGAGCGGATTGTTTCGGTATCCGATCGAGATTTTCACGCGAAACGGCAGGAGGTACGTTTCCTATGACTGAGCCCTGGATCGACGTCCTCGCCTACCCGCCCATTCAACGTGCGGCCATTGCCTGCGTGCTGTGCGGTGCAAGCTGCTCGCTCCTGTCGGTCTTCGTCGTCCTGATGAGGATGCCCCTGATCGGTGTTTCCATGTCCCACGCCGCCTTTGCCGGGGCGGTCCTGGGCATGCTCCTCGACGTCAATCCCTTCTTGAGCGGTCTGGTCCTCTGTCTTCTTACGGCGGGGGCCCTGGGCCCCCTCTCGGATCGGACCGACATGGCCCCGGAGAACGTCCTGGCTATCCTCTTCTCACTCCTCATGGGGCTGGCCTTTCTGGGAATGGGGATCCTCACCCGGACCAAGGCGGGCGCCCTCAGTCTGATGTGGGGAAGTCTGCTGTCGCTTTCCAGGGTGGACATCTGGGTCTTGGCGGCGATCACGCTCCTGCTGGTCCTCTTCATCATCCTATTCTTCAAGGAGATCCGGTCCGTCCTCTTCAACCGGCGGCTTGCCGCGTCCAGCGGCATCCCCGAACGGCCGATCTACTACGCCCTCCTGTTTCTCACCGGAGCCGTCGTGTCGTCCAACCTGGCGACAGTCGGCGGTTTGCTGATCTTTGCGCTCCTCGTGCAGCCCGGCGCCACGGCGTTGCAGCTGACCTACGACCTGAGGGCCTTCTTCATTATTTCCACGGCCTCGGGGATTGGTGCCTGCGTCTTGGGCCTGATCGCCTCGTATCTCTTCGATCTACCCTCCGGCGCGGCAGTGGTTCTCATGGCAACAATGATCTTTGCTGCCGCTTACGTCTTCTCTCCCAAACGCCGCAGGGCGAAGCTCCAGAAAGGAAACCTGTCTCATGAAAATGACTCCCGATGAAATCTACCGTGAACGAAAGCGGTTCTTCAACGATCATGCCGAGCAATGGCTTGAGATGTGCTACAAGGATCATGCGACTGGGCGCTATGACAAGCACCAAAGGGACTTCGAGCGCCTCTTCTCCCTTCTGCCGCTGAAGCCGGGGGACCACGTCCTGGACGCGGGGTGTGGAACGGGTGTCCTGGTCCCTTTCATCCTCGACCGGATCGGGGAGAGCGGGATCCTCTACGAGTTGGACTTCGCCGATCGGATGATCGAGGCCAACCGGCGGTTGCATGCTGCAAAGGGGATCCGGTTCATCGTCGCCGACGCCGAGAGCGTTCCCCTCGAAGCGTCCTCCTGCGACGCGGTCGTCTGTTTTTCCTGTTTTCCTCATTTTCACGACAAGGAGAAGGCCCTGAAGGCCCTTGTCCGAATCCTGAAGCCATGCGACGTATTGGCCATCGCGCACTTCGACTCGGCAGAGGGGATCAACCGACACCACGGATCCTGCCGGGCCGTCATGCACGATCGACTGCCCGGCGAGGCCGCCATGCGATCCCTGCTGGACGGAGCTGGACTGTCTGTCGAGCTTTTCATCGACGAGGCGGGATTCTACTGCATCCTGGCGAGAAGGCGTCCCGATCCGGCTTAGAAACGCATCTGAAGACCGGTCACGAAGCGGATGCCGTCGTCAGGATAGCCGTAATGGCTCTCGAAGGCGGCGTCGAAGAGGTTGTCGATCCGGACGTACCAATCGGCAGACACCCCGTGGATCGTCAGCGGTTGGGTCGCCTTGAGATCGACGGTCACGTAGCCATCGAGCTGCTGTGAGGAGAGATTCTCCGTCTGACTGAACCGGACGCCCTCATAGCGGACGCTCCCCTCCAGGCGGGTCTTGAGGGCGGGGAGCGCGTATTGCAGGGTGCCCTTGGCCTTGACCTCGGGCGTATAGGGGAGGGCCTTTCCGGTGTCACCGTTCTCCGAACGCTGGAGAATCAGGTTGATCTCCGCGCTGACCCCTGTGTTCCAGCCGTACTTGCCTGTCAATTCGATTCCCTCCCTTTCCGCCCTGGCGATGTTGACCGGCCGATAGATCAAGTCCGTCCCGCGGCGATAGGCGATCAGGTCCCCCGTATCGGCCCGAAAGAGGGTGGCCTGGACCAGCCGGTCCTTCTGAAATTTGTACTCGATCCCCACATCGTAGGACCAGATCCGCTCCTCCTTCAGGTCTGGGTTCCCCCGGGTCTGGTCGATCGAACCGTGGGTCGTCTGATAGAGTTGCTCGAAGCTCGGCAGGTTCGCCGAATACCCTGCCCGGACCTTGATCAGACACTTCGGGGTCGCCCCCCAGCCCAGCCCCGCGGAAAGGCCGGGGCTGAATCCGAAATCGTTCGTCACGTCCCCGCGAACGCCCAGCGTCCCGGTGAGCACCCCGAAACGGCGATCGACCTGGCCGCTCAAACCGTTCCGGAGGCGGTGATGGCCCCCCGCCAGCGTATGGGAAAAGTCGTCCCATTCTGATATCCCGCCCATCCTCAGGTCCCACAGGCCATCCGGCTCCGATAGGGTCGTGTCGGCCTTGAGTCCGAGCTTCCGGTCATCCAGCGCGTAGGTCAATCCGGACTGGGCCCTGTCCCGCATATGGGTCCCATCGCCATAAAGGTTGACCGTAAAAGTCCCGTTATCTCCCATGAGCCCCGCATATCGTGCATCAAGCGACCCCTTTCGGTAAAGTTGCCGGGCATCGGGGGTAAGGTTGTCGGTCGGGCCAGGGGTACCGTATTCGGCCTCGTAGTAGCGCCCGTTCACCTCGTACCGTCCCCCCGCTTCCTTCTCCCGGCTCCAGTTCAAGCCGAAAGATCCGTCCGTCCTGTCGCTGTTTGCCCGTTTTCCATCCCTGCGCTTGAGCGCAGCGGAAAGCAGGGCATTGCCGCCGGCAGCCTCCAGGCGTTGACTCAGACTGGTCTCGGCAAATCCAAAGGAACCGGCGTTCAGTTTGACCGTGGAGAGGGCTTCCTTCTTCCTGGCTTCAGCAGTCAGACTGCGCGTCACGATATGGATGGCGCCGTCGCTCGCCCCCGCCCCGAGCCATACGGGAACCGGCGGTTTGAAGACGGAGACGGACTGGACGCTGTCGACGGGAATCGCGTTCAGGTCGAGGTTCCCGTGCTGGTTGCTGTTGAGCGGCCGGCCGTTGAGGAGCACCAGGACGCCGCCCGTTTTCCCCGACCCCCGGATGGAGATCCGGGACCCGATCCCGGCAGCGGAATAGACCTCGACCCCGGAGATCGTCTTGAGGACCTCTTCCACGCTGAGGAGGTTTCGCTTTGCGATTTCCCTGCGTTCGACCACTTCGACGTTCTGGGGGTAATTCTTGACATAATCGTCGAGCCTTTCGGCGGTCACCACGACATCCCCGAGGGTAAAGGCCGCGGGAGAATCCTTTGGGGACTCCCCCCACGCTTCCCCTGCAACGAAGAGTACCGCCATCAGGGCTGCGGAAACCGTTCGTCGGAAATCCATAGAAATCCTCTTTAAGAGCTTACGGGCATCGGCCCGCCCACCCACCGTCTCGGGGCCTTTACGGCAGTCGGTCCCCTCACCTCCGGAACCCCAGGGCGACGAGCCCGACAAAGACGAGAAACCCCACGATGAAGAGCCAGGGGATCGGTGCCGAAGAAGCCCCTGCTGTTGCATTAACCTCCTCCATCTGCAGGCCTTCGACGGTCTTTCCCACCTCCGCCGGCCGTTCACCCGGAGCGGGTCCC
>CAYOGU010000147.1:0-8839 GCA_964403345.1 uncultured Syntrophus sp.
AAATGGCGGAAGTGCATGGGAATCGAACCCACCTGGGAGGGTACTAGCCCCCCACTCCGGATTTGAAGTCCGGGAGGCCCACCAGTGACCTTGGCACTTCCGTCGATATTCTATAACACAGAGGGCCCGGCAATGAAAGGGGGTTCGATCAGGATCCGGGCCGAGGGGCCCAATCCAGGGAATCGTCCAGGAGCTGGACCGTGACCCACGTTCCGGCCGGAACGGTGGTGGCGTCCTCCGGGACGACGATCAGGCCGTTGGCCCGGACCATCGACTTGAGGATGCCGGAACCCTGCTCGCCCGTGGTGACGACCACGTAGTATTCCCCTTCCCGCCGGATGCATGCCCGGATGAAGTATCGGAGCCCCTGTTTCTTTTCGATCCCCTCGTCGAGGCGCGCCCGAACGGTCCGCCTGAGGAGGTTTTGGTGCCCCAGCATCTTGAGGATCGCGGGGCGGACGAACTGTTCGAAGGAGACCATCGAGGAAACCGGGTTGCCCGGCAGGCCGACGATGGGGACTTCCCCCAAGGTGCCGAAGGCGAGCGGTCGCCCCGGCCTCATGGCCACCCGCCAGAATTGCATGGAGTTCCCCACTTCCTGCATGATTTCCTTGACCAGGTCGTAGTCCCCTACGGAGACGCCTCCCGAAGAGACGATCAGATCGGCCCTCATGGCGGCCCGGAATTTTCCGATGAGGTCTTCCCGGCGGTCTCGGGCGATCCCCGTCAGCAGGGGAATGCCTCCGCAATCTTTAACCAGGGCCGCAAGCGAGTAGCTGTTGCTGCTGACGATCTTCCAGGGGGAAGGGGGTTCGTCAATATCCACCAGTTCGTCGCCGGTGGCGACGACGGCGACCAGGGGCCGCTGGTGGACAAGGATGAAGGAACGCCCCAGGGCGGCCAGCATGCCCACCTCAGCGGGTCGGATGATCTCCCCCCGGGTGATGACCCTTTCTCCCTCCCGGACATCCTCGCCTGCCCGCCGTATATCCAATCCTTCCTTCACTTCGACAAGGATCGCCACCCGGCTGTCCTCCCTGCGGGTGTCCTCGACCCGGAGAACGGCATCGGCCCCTTCCGGGATCGGTGCGCCGGTCATGATCCGTGCCGCCTCTTTGGTCCCCACCTTTTTCGAGGGGACGGCACCGGCAGGGATATCCTCGATCACGTTCAAGATGACGGGCTTCTCCGGTGAAGCGCCGCGGGTATCCTTTGCCCGCAACGCGTAGCCGTCCATCGAAGAGTTGTCCTTCGGCGGGATCGCGCGGCCCGCATGGATGTCCTCCCCGATCACCCGTCCGAGGGCGTCCAGGATATTCACCTTCTCCAGCGGCAGCGGCGAGACGGAACCCAGTATCTTTTCACGGGCTTGTTCAAGACTGATCATGGCGTTCCCCTGTGTTTGATGCGTCATGACGCTACCGTAAACCGTTCCCACTGTCAATAGCCAATGAGCTCCCGCACAGGGGGCTTTTATCGCTTGAATAATGACCGGCGATATTATAGAAAAATACATTTTAGTCCAGGGATATAGGAACCTTCCCGAACGGCAGGATCCAACCCCGCTGCAGAGAGGTCGAAGACATGGGAAAGGCAGAGTTACAACAGGAGATTCGCAGGCTTCTCAGGGAGAGGCACGCCGTCCTGCTGGCGCACTACTACGAGAGGGCCGAGGTCCAGGAGACGGCGGACATCCTGGGCGATTCCCTGGCCCTGAGCATGGAGGCCGCCAAGACTGATGCCGAGGTCATCGTA
This sequence comes from uncultured Syntrophus sp., assembly GCA_964403345.1. GTDB lineage: Bacteria > Desulfobacterota > Syntrophia > Syntrophales > UBA5619 > JAKAFS01. The sequence goes on from CAYOGU010000147.1 coordinate 1,756, forward strand.
TTCGCCGGGGTCCACTTCATGGCGGAAAGCGCGGCCATCATCTCGCCCGAAAAGACCGTTCTCCTTCCCAGGGCGGATGCCGGCTGTCCACTGGCGGACATGATCACCCCTGCCGATCTTGCCCGGGCGAAGCAGGCGCATCCCGGCGCGGCCGTCGTGACCTATGTCAACTCATCCGCGGCGATCAAGGCGCAGAGCGACATCTGCTGCACTTCCTCGAACGCGGTCCGAATCGTCAATTCCCTGACCGATGCCGGCGAGGTCCTGATGGTCCCGGACGGCAACCTGGCCCGATACACCGCACGCCTCACCGACCGAAAGATCATCCCGTGGCCGGGTCATTGCCCGGTGCACCATGGTTTGACACCCGGAGAGGTCGGGCGGACAAAGTCCCTCCACCCCGAGGCCCTATTCGCCGCCCATCCGGAGTGTCGTGCAGAGGTCCTGGCGATGGCCGATTTTGTCGGGAGCACGGCGGGGATCATCCGCTTTGCAGCAGCCTCTCCAAGGCGGGAGATTATTCTCGGGACCGAAGCGGGCGTGATGACCCAAATCGCCAGGATCGCCCCGGAAAAGGTCGTCATCCCGGCCTCCGACAGCCTTGCCTGCCGGACAATGAGGTTGACCACCCTGGAAGATATCCGCAATTCCCTGGTCCAGATGAGGCATGTGATCACGGTTCCGGAGGCGGTGGCCGGGCCCGCGAGAAAGGCCCTTGAACGGATGCTGGCCGTTTCCTGACGGACCGGATCGGATGGGACCGGAGACAGGATGGATGCCGGCCGAATCCCAGGACGGCCGGGGTGTTTTCATGGAACGTTTGTGAGAAAGATTGTCGAAATCAGGAAAGATCCGGCCGATCCCGCTTTCCGGGACCTGCTGGATCGATGCCGCAGTGGCGAGGGACCCATTACCGTCGGCGGTCTGGAAGGCTCGGCCAGGGCTCTTGTCCTGTCTCTCCTTTTCGCCCATTTGGGCCGTCCGCTTGTCGTGGTCAGTCCCACGGAAAAGGAGGCCGGCGCCCTCCAGCGGGATCTGACCTTTTTCCTCGGTGAGGAGCCGGTCCTCGGTTTCCCTCCCTGGGACCTGTTGACGACAGACATGTTCGCCTTCCAGCGGGAGACGGAACTCACCCGCCTGGAGGTCATCCATCGCCTGGCCTACGGCGGACCCGCCATTGTCGTGATCCCCGCTCATGCCCTGATGCAGAAGCTGATTCCGCGGGGCCTGCTCGAGGATTATGTGGAGTGGATCTCCCTGGGCGACACCCGTGAGAGAGAGGCCCTGGTCCGGAAGCTCTCCGAGGGGGGGTACGGCCGGGTCACCCTGGTGGAGGGCAAAGGGGAATTCAGCGTCCGCGGCAATGTGGTGGATCTCTATCCCCCCCATGCCCCGCACCCCCTGCGGCTGGAATTCTTCGGGGACGAGCTGGAATCGATCCGCGAGTTCGACGAGTCTTCCCAGCGGTCTATCCGTGAACTGGCCGAATTCCAACTTTTCCCGGCCCGGGAGGTGATCCTGACGCCAGAAAGCCGGGAACGTGCCGTCCGGAATGTCCGCCGCCGGTCCAACGACCTTGGCCTGTCGAGGGGGACGAAGGAAAAAATGGCGGAGATGATCGGGACCGGGCTCGGCTCGGCGGTCAACCCCCTGTTCCACCCGCTGTTCTATGAAGATCCGGGCGAGGCGCCGTTCTCCCATGGCGGTCTGGGGACCCTTTTCGATTACCTCCCCTCCGGTGCCCCCCTGATCCTGGACGACCCCCTGGCGATCCGCCAGATGCTGGAGAAGGTCGAGAACGACCTCGACCGTTTCCTCCTCAAAGCTCGCGATTTGGAACGGTTCCATCTGGAGAAGGAGGCGGCCTACCTGACTGCGGCCATGGTCCTGGAAAGCTGGCGTTCCATGAGGCTGATCCGTCTGGAAGGCCTCGGCCTGGACGACGGCGGAAAGGGCCCGGACGTGCATTTTCACCTGGAGCCGGTCGCTGTAGCCGGTCCGGCCGGTCCTGCATCGGTCGGCGAAGAAGGTCTGCTGCGGCCCCTGGTGGAGAAGATCGGGATGTGGATCGGCGAGGGGAACCGGGTCGTCTGGGTCTGTGCGGGACAGGAAGACCTCCAGCGGATGGCGCACCTGCTGAGCCGGTACGACCTCCAGAGCCGCAGGATGGGAGGGGCCTTCCTCGACGGGATCGGCGATGAGGTCCCGGCCGGTCTTTTCCTCCGGGATGGTCGGGTCAGCGGGGGATTCCGCCTGGCGGGGATGCGTCTTGTCGTTCTTTCCGAAGAGGAGATCTTTGGAAAGAAGGTCCTTCGCAGACGGGTCAGGCCGGCCCGGGAGGGTTATTTCCTCAAGTCCTTCGGAGAGCTGTCGGCGGGGGATTTCGTCGTCCATACCGAACACGGCATCGGATGCTATCAGGGGCTCCAGAAACTGGCCGTCGGCGGGATCGAGAACGATTTTCTCCTGATCGCCTATCAGGACCAGGACCGGCTCTATCTCCCGGTCGAGAGGATCGACCAGATCCAGCGCTATATCGGTCCGGACGGGTTCGTCCCGAAGGTCGACCGGCTCGGCGGGACCTCCTGGGAGGCCGTCAAGGAACGGGTGAAAACGTCGGTCCGGGAGATGGCCGAGGAATTGGTCGCCATCTACGCCGCCCGCGAGGTGATGAACCGGGACGCCTTCTCCGCCCCGGACCGGATCTACGAGGAATTCTGCGCCTCCTTTGAGTTCGAAGAGACGCCCGATCAGGCCAAGGCGATCGAGGACATCCACCAGGACATGAGCGCCCCGAAACCGATGGACCGTCTGATTTGCGGCGATGCGGGATTCGGGAAGACCGAAGTGGCGATGCGTGCTTCCCTGCGGGCCGCCCTCGACGGGAAGCAGGTGGCGGTCCTGGTTCCCACAACGATCCTGGCCGAGCAGCATCACCAGACCTTCTCGCGGCGGCTGAAACCCTATCCGATCCGGGTCGAGGTCCTCAACCGGTTTCGGACCAAGGCCGAGCAACTTTCGATCCTGGCCGGCCTCGAACGGGGGACCGTGGACATCGTGATTGGTACCCACCGTCTGCTCCAGAAGGATGTGCACTTCCGGAACCTGGGCCTGGTGATCATCGACGAGGAGCAGCGCTTCGGGGTGACCCACAAGGAGAAGTTGAAGAAGCTCAGGGCGCTGGTGGATGTCCTGACCCTGACGGCGACCCCCATCCCCCGGACGCTTCACCTGTCGCTGGTCGGGATGCGGGATCTGTCCATCATCAACACCCCTCCGGAGGATCGCCTGCCCGTCAAGACCCACGTCCTGGAATTCAACGAGGAGGTGATCGCCGGCGCTATCCGACAGGAACTTGCCAGGAACGGCCAGGTGTTTTTCCTCCACGACCGCGTCCGATCGATCTTCACAATGGCCCGACTCGTCCAACGGCTCGTCCCCGAGGCCCGGGTGGGGGTGGTCCACGGCCAGATGACGCCCAAGGAGATCGAGGCCGCGATGGGAAAGTTCGTCCGGCGCGAGGACGACGTCCTGGTCTGTACGACGATCATCGGTTCAGGCCTCGACATCCCGACGGCCAACACGATCATCGTCAACCGGGCCGATCGTTTCGGATTGGCGCAGCTCTACCAGATCCGAGGACGGGTGGGGCGGTCGAAGGAGGAGGCGTCCGCCTATCTCCTTGTCCCGAAGGGGGCGATGCTCTCCCGGGACGCCCAGAAGCGGCTGCAGGTGATCATGGATTTCACCGAACCCGGTTCCGGATTCCGGATCGCCTCCAATGATCTGGAGATCCGGGGGGCGGGGAATCTTCTGGGGGCCTCCCAGTCCGGCCATGTCTCTGCCGTGGGCTACGAGCTTTATACGGAACTGATGGAGAAGGCGATCCGTGAAATCAAGGGAGGACCTGCCGAAGAGGAGGAGGTCAAACCGGAGATCCTCCTGGGTGTTCCCGCCTTCATTCCCGAGGCCTACATGGCCGACGAGCACCGGCGCCTGGTGACCTACAAGCAGGTGTCGCTTGCCGCCAGCGAAGAGGACCTTGCAGCGATCCGCGAGGAGTTGATCGACTGCTACGGCCTCATTCCCCCTGAAGTGGAAAACCTCTTCTCGGTCATCGGCATCCGCAATCTCCTCAAGGCCCTCAAGGGCAAGCGGATGGGATACGACGGGAAGGCCATGTCGGTTTTCCTGCAGGAGACGAGTCCCGTCGACCCCCGGCGGATCATGGAACTTTACCGGCGCAAGGTGCGGGGGGTCCAACTGACCCCCGACCTGAAACTAACCATCCCGATGCCCGATCTCACGGGGACGGAGATCCTGTCCCGTGCCCGTGAGCTGCTCGAGGAATTGAGAGCTTAGGAGAAAGCCGTGACTCGGAGGCAACCTGCAACATTTTTCCAAAGACAAGGATGGGCCCGCGGTTGGCCGATTCTGTTCCTTTGCCTGCTGGCCCTGGCGGCCTGCCGGGGCCAGGAGACCCCCTCTGCTGAGATCGTCGTGGCCACGGTCAACGGTGAGAAGATCGGCCTTCAAGCGTACGAAAAGGCGCTGGGACAGGAAGCGGCCTTCGTCAGGGGCGAACCCCTCACGGCAGAGGAGGCCTCATCCCTGAGGGAGGAGGTTCTGATCCGCCTGATCGAGGAGACAATCATGCTCCAGCGGGCCCGCCAACTTTCGATTACGGTCGGCGAGGCGGAACTCGATACCCGGATCGCCGATATCAAGAAGGATTACAACAACGACAGCTTCAATGCCATGTTCAACCGCGACGGGATCCGTTATTCGGCCTGGAAAGAGGACCTGCGCACCCGGATGCTCCTTGAAAAGCTCATTGCCGCAGATGTGAATACCAAGATCGTTGTGAGCGATTCCGAGGCGGAGGCTTACTTCAATGCCAACCGCAAGACCTACCGTGCGGAACGGCGGGTGCACGCCGTGCAGATCGTGGTGCGCGACCGGGACGTGGCCGAAGAGATCCTCAAACGATTGAAGGCCGGAGAGGATTTTGGTAAAGTGGCCCGCGAAACGTCCATCGGGCCGGAGGCAGCGGCAGGAGGAGATCTGGGTTTCTTCGAGAAAGGGGTCATGCCCGAGGCCATCGATGAGGTCGTCTTTTCCCTGCCCATCGGTCGGGTGAGCCGTGTGATCCAGAGCCCCTACGGTTTTCATATCTTCAAGGTCTTGGGCCGGGAAGAGGGCGGCGTTCGGCGGTTTTCGGAGGCGAGGGACCGGGTGATCGCCGATCTCAGAAAGCTCAAAGAGGCCGAGGCTTATGAACAATGGATCGAAAAATTGAAGGAGAAGGCCGTGGTGCAGATCAACCGGCCTCTTCCGGAAGCGGCCGTCCCGCTCGGAACGGGGACGAGGAGCAGGGAGGCCCCTGCCGGAGAGGTAAGACCCCGGCCGGAGAAGTAAGACATTGATTCCGAGGAGTCCATCGATGAAGAAACTCGAAGCGGTTTTGGCGGGGCTGGTGGTGGTATTTGGGTATGCGTCGGTTCAGGCCGGTATGGCCGACAGGATTGTGGCGGTGGTCAACAAGGATGTGATCACCCTGTCCGAATTGAACGCTGCCTTCGAACCCTTTCTGCAGAAGATGGAGGCCACAGGTGCCACGGAAAAGGTCAAGGCCGATAACAAACGGATCCTCTTGAACCGGATGGTCGACAACCTCCTCATCCAACAACAGGCAAAAAAGGCCGGGATCGTCGTCAAGGATGAAGACGTGGACGGGGCGATCAATGACTTGCTCAAGCGCAGGGGACTTCCCAAGGAGGAACTGCTCAGGGCCCTGGAAAAGGACGGGACCACCCTGGAGGACTACAGGAAGGGGGTAAGGGATCAGATCACGCGGGGCCGTCTGATTCAGCGGGAGGTCAAGGCCAAGGTGGCTGTCAGCGATGAGGAGATCGGTACGTACTATCTCAAGCGTCGGGAGGACTATGAGGGGAAGGAGACTGTCCGGATCAGACAGATCCTCCTGTTGATGCCGAAAGGGGATGATCCGGCTGCCAGGGAGAAGTTGAAGGCGAATGCCGAGGCGATCCACCGGCGTCTCCTGGCCGGTGAATCCTTCGAACTTCTCGCCGCACAATACTCCCAGGGCCCGGGGGCGGACTCCGGAGGTGACGTCGGCTTCATCGAAAAGGGGGTGGTCCTTCCCGAGATCGAGGAGGCGGCCTTCGGCCTGCGGATCGATCAGATCAGCCCGGTGATCGAATCGTCCAGCGGTTTTCACATCATCCAGGTGATCGACCGGAGGGGAGGCGGGGTCCGGTCCATCGAGTCTGTCCGTGACGAGATCCGGGATAGCCTCGCACAGGAGAAGATAGAAAAGAAATTCGAGGAGTGGCTGGACCTCCTCCGTCAGAAGTCGCACATCGAGATCAAACTCTAATGGACACGATTCGCATCAAGGGCGCTGCACAGCACAACCTCAAGAACATCAATCTCGATATCCCCAGGGACCGGATGGTCGTCATCACCGGCGTCTCCGGCTCGGGCAAGTCGTCGCTTGCCTTCGACACGATCTACGCCGAGGGGCAGCGTCGCTACGTGGAGTCCCTGTCCACCTATGCCCGCCAGTTCATCGGGCAGATGGACAAGCCCGATGTGGAATCCATCGAGGGGCTCTCCCCGGCGATCGCCATCGAGCAGCGGACCGCCTCCCACAACCCCCGTTCCACCGTGGGCACGGTCACGGAGATCTACGACTACCTCCGGCTCCTGTTCGCCCGGATCGGCGTTCCCCACTGCCACAAGTGCGGCCGGGAGATCCGGTCCCAGTCCATCGACACGATGCTGGAAACGATTCTCGCCTGGAGCGTCAATACACGGCTGACGATCATGGCCCCGCTCGCCCGGGGGAAGAAGGGCGAATTTCAGAAGGAGCTCAAGAGACTCCTGAAGGAGGGGTATGTCCGCGTCCGGATCGACGGGGATCTCAGAGAATTGGCCGAGGAGATCGTGCTGGACAAGAACAAGCGCCATGACATCGATGTGGTGATCGACCGGCTGATCGTCAAGGAGGGGATCCGCAAGCGGCTTCGCGACTCCTTGGAGACGGCTGCATCCCTCTCGG
>CAYOGU010000148.1:0-8835 GCA_964403345.1 uncultured Syntrophus sp.
GACTGCGTGGGTCCTGACCTCGACGGTCATATCCTTTATGGCATAGTGGTTGGCCAAGAAGCTCTTCATGAGCATGGGGAGGCGGCTGCAGGTCAGCTTCTCGGCCGCCGGGGCAACCGACGGCAGGAGGAGCAGCAGGGCGATCAGAAGCAGCCCTGCAAGACGGAAGCCCCGCCCGATGGTGAAAGACCCACTGCTGCCGCAACGGTCCCCGCGGATGTTTCCGGAGGTAATCCCGATTCTGCTTTCGCCCATGCTCATGTCCCCTGCCCTTCCCGCGCCTGCGGCACGGCCGTTATTCCATGGTTCATTCATGATTTGGTCGTGACGATAGAAGGGCCGAAGGGTTCTTGTCAAGGAAAAGCTGTCAGGGGTATGGGCTCGGAATCCCGGCATTGAAGATGACGGCCTTCCTGGCCAAACATTGACCCAGGAAGAAATGTAAAAGAATTGTAATAGCCTGAGCGGAACAGGTCTCTGACAGATGGAAGTCAGCGGCAAACCCACCCATTTTTATTTCGGATGTGTTCGATAAACGAAGGACCATAGTTAGTTATGCCCGATGTGATGTTAACAGCCGCCGATGCGGACCCCATAGAGCAGCCATCATGACCGAGGCCCTGACGAACGGTGAGGGCTGGTACGGACCTTGACATCGTTTGGTCTGCGTGTTAGCGCCCTGTGAGGATAAAATCTCTTATAAAGACGATTACTTTTTCCCAGAACAGGATCCCTGCATGCTGAAAGATGGATTATCGCACGGATTATCCACGAATAAGTCTATGTCCTGGATCAGCCGGGTATTTTTGAAAACAATCGGCTGGCATATCGAAGGAACAGCTCCGGACATAAAGAAATATGTCCTGGTCGCCGCACCGCACACCTCGAACTGGGATTTTCCGATGACCCTGGCCGTTGCCTCTGCCCTGAAACTGGAAATCCATTGGATGGGCAAAGAAACGATGTTTCGTTGGCCTTTCCGAAGGGCCATGCTGTGGCTTGGCGGCATTCCTGTCAACCGGGGTCAGGCGAACAATATTGTTGGGCAGTCCATCCAGGTCTTCCAGAAAATAGATGAGCTCATCATGCTGGTTGCACCCGAGGGAACGCGGAAAAAGGTCCATTACTGGAAGACGGGTTTTTATCGTATCGCACTGGGCGCGAATATCCCGATCGTGCTTGCCTTCCTGGATTATCGGCGCAAGGCAGGAGGTATCGGCCCGATTTTTTGTCCCACCGGCAATATTGAAGAGGATATGCTCTATATCCAAGCCTTCTATGCAAACATCACCGGGAAGCGCCATAGCCAATTCGGTAATGCAGCCGTCAGGTCTTAGGAAACCTGGGCGGCGGGAGTCGAACCGTTCATTCAACAGGAATTGGGTATTTGTCTAAAATACCATATAGTTAAAGACACGGAATCCGCCGGGGATAGATTGTGCGGAAAGACTGTCCGGGGCCTGAGAGAGACAAGATCTCGCCGACCATGGATCGGAAAAGGCATTTTGCTTTAATTTCAGAGATGTTCAGCAATTTTCCGGATGCCGATTCCATGGACGACACAAAACAATAGCCAATATCGCGTACAAGAAGATCGCATCTTTATTCACATCTTGATTAACCGCTTCGTATCTCCATTTACGAGATATCCGCAAGTCTGCTTGGAACCGCAAAATCATCGTCCCCTGCCGGGCAACCCCATTCAGATCGACTGCACCGATGGCCAAAACGCATTGGTTAACACTTCGGGGCTCCTTCCGGCCTTCCGCGCCTTAATCTAATAACATTCTAATATAATTACTATTTCTAAAATACATGCCAGGAACGACGGGGTCTAAGAAAAAAAAGCTTGACATTGATTGAGCGCTCAATTAACATAACTGATCATTCGCTGAATCAACCTTTAACGGCAATCACTCAGAGATAAGGAGTGGGAAGATGAAAGACAGTCGACAGAACATCCTTGATGCCACCGAACAGCTTCTTCTGTCCGAAGGGTTGGCGCGCCTTACGACTCGGGAGATCGCCCGGAAAGCAGGTGTGGCGGAGGGTCTGATCTACCATCACTTTGGAAATAAGGCGAGCTTGATCCTTAAAGTAGTTGAACGGAAGATGCTTCCCTCGAATAACGCGGTGAAGAACCTCCCTTTGCACGTCGGGCTGCGCACCGTCTGGGAAAATTTAGAGGACACGTTGATGATCGTCTATTACAGCCATTATGAGACGGCCCCGATTGTTTCCTCAACATTGGCGGACAAGCAGCTGCGCGACCAGATTCCGAAAATCGCGGATGAAGACACTCCTGGCCCGCAAAAGGATATCAAGTGGATTTCCAGATACTTAGCGGCTGAGCAACGGATGAAACGGGTGGCGAATGCCGTCGATCCCCAGGTGGCCGCGAACTGCCTGTGGAAGATTGTTGTCCAGACCGCCACGGAGGATTTTTTGATGGGACGCATAAAAGATGAAGTCTGCATGAGAGAAGAAATTCGGCGCTATTTACAGTTCCTGATGAGCGGCATGGAGCCGCGGGCCTCAGCCGCGAAGAAAACCATGCGCAAAGATGGGGGTACGCAGTGAAGTACGCTAGAAATGAGGGGGGCGGCGTAGCGCCCTCTGTTCTCGATCATATGAATGTGCAAATGGAAACCGACCACAATGGTTGTCCACAGAAGAGAAAACTGGCCGCAGCCGTGCCGGGAAAAATGTTTTCTTATGGTCTCCGCTCCTCGCTCCTGGCGGCGGCCCTGCTGCTTCAGGTGGGATGCGCCACCGTAGGCCCCGATTACCGCCCGCCGCAAACGCAGGTCTCGCCAGCCTGGAGCAGTTCCCTGGAAGGCGGCCTGACTTCCCAGATCGATCCGCGGCAACTCGCGGCCTGGTGGACGACCCTGAACGACCGGGAGCTGACGGCCTTGATCGGACAAGCCGTTGCAGGCAATCGCGATCTGAAGAAGGCCGCGGCCCGTGTCCGCGAAGCGCGGGCCCGTCGGGGCCTGAGCAAGGCCGATCTCTATCCGACCCTTGACGCCTCGGGTTCCGCCACCCGGAGTCGCGAGAGCGCATCCTCGGGGAGTGGCACCACCGTTGACTACTTCGCAACGGGTCTGGACGCCTCCTGGGAAATCGATCTCTTCGGCGGCGTCCGGCGCAACATCGAGTCCAAGGAGGCGGACCTCGCCGCCGCCGGTGAGGCCCTGCGCGATACCCTCGTCTCCCTCACGGCCGAGGTGGCCACGAACTACGTCGATCTGCGCACCGCCCAGGGGAGGTTTGGGTTGACCGAGGCCAGCCTGAAGAGCCTCGAAGAGACCTATAACCTGACCCTCTTCAAATTCAAAGCCGGCCTCGGCGACGAACTGGCGGTGCAGCAGGCTCGTTACAACCTGGAAAGCACCCGGTCCCAGCTCCCGACCCTCCGGACCTCCATTGCCGAGGCCAAGAACCGCCTCTCCATCCTTCTCGGAGAACAACCGGGCAGTCTCGATAAGAGGCTGAATGCAACCGCCCCAATCCCGGCCTGCCCGGCGTCCGTCGCCGTCGGCATCCCGGCCGATATCCTCCGGCAACGGCCCGACGTGCGCCAGGCCGAGCGGCAGCTCGCCTCGCAGACGGCGCAGATCGGCGTGGCCACGGCGGAACTCTACCCCAAGCTCAAGCTGAGCGGCTCCATCGGCCTGCAGGCCTTGACGCTCGGCGGACTTTTCAACAACAGCAACGGCACCTCCAGCGGCTCGGCCGGTCTCTCCTGGCGGGTCTTCGACGCCGGCGCGATCCGGCGGAACATCGAAATCCAGACGGCCCTGCAGGAGCAATACCTGCAAGCCTACGAAGCGGCCGTGCTGACCGCCATGGAGGAAGCGGAAAACGCGATAGGGGCCTATGCCCAGGAACAGCAAAAGCGCCGATCCCTGGCCGAAGCGGTGAAAGCGGCCGAGACGGCGGCGGAGCTGGCGCAGATCAAGTACCGGGCCGGGCTGAGCGATTTCGCGACAGTCCTGGAGACCGAACGCTCCCTGCTGACCTATCGGGACCAGCTTTTGCAGAGCGAGGGGACAATCGTCTCGAACCTGATCAAACTTTACAAAGCCCTGGGCGGCGGCTGGCAAGCAGACGCCTCGCAATCGGGAAAAAGAGGAGATATCCAGTGAAACCCCATTTCAAATCATTGATCATCATAGCCGTGGCTGTCGTCCTGGCCCTCGTCGCCGTTGTCATGCTCCGGGGCAAAGCGGCTACGGCCAAAAAAGATACCGGCAACAAGAACGCCGTGCTCAGCGTGACCGTCTCGCAACCCCAGACCAAACAGTGGCCGACCCAGCTTACGGCCAGCGGCGGCATCGTGGCCTGGCAGGAGGCGATCATCGGCGCCCAAACCGGCGGCCTGCGCATCACCGCGCTCTCGGCCGACGTGGGCGACTGGGTCAAACGCGGACAAATCCTGGCGGAACTGGACCGAGCCAAGGTAATGGCCGATCTGAGCCGCTATGAGGCCTCACTCGCCTCGGCCAAGGCCAGCCTCTCGCAGGCCAAGTCCAACGCCGAACGCGCTCGCCTGGTAAAGGGCTCTGGCGTCATGTCAGAACAGCAGATCAACCAGTACCTGGTGGCCGAGGAAACCGCCCGCGCCGATGTGGCCCTGGCCGAGGCCCAACTGGCCGCCGAAAAGGTAACCCTTGCCCAAACCTCTATCCTGGCCGTGGACGACGGCATGATCATCGCGCGCAGCGCCCTCCTGGGCCAGGTCGTCAGTACCGGCACTGAGCTTTTCCGCCTCCAGCGCCAGGGCCGCCTGGAATGGCAGGCCGAGGTGGATGCCAATCAGCTGGCCGTAATCAAGACCGGGGCCAAGGCCGATCTGAAACTGCCGTCCGGTCAGGTCCTGACCGGCTCTGTGCGCCTGGCCGCACCGACGCTTTCGACCAGCACCGGCCGCGCCAATGTCTTTATCGGCCTGCCCAATGGCGGGCCGGCCAAGGCCGGCATGTTCGCCAGCGGCAGCATTGAGGCCGGCACCAAGTCCGTACTGGCCGTGCCGGAGACGGCCGTGGTGCTGCGCGACGGGCGCAGCTTCGTGTTTGAAGTGGGCACCGGCAACAAGGTCATCCGCCGGGAGGTAAGTGTGGGCGCGTATCGTGACGGCCTGGTGGAGATCGTGAGCGGACTTACCGCCCGGGCCCGGGTGGTGAATTCGGGCGGGGCCTTCCTTAATGACGGCAGCCTGGTCACCGTGGTCAAGGAGTAGCCATGAACGTTTCCGCCTGGTCCATCCGCAATCCAGTTCCGGCCGTGCTGTTATTCGTGCTGTTGACCGTATTCGGTATCATCGGTTTCCATGCACTTGGGATACAGAAATTTCCCGACATGGACCTTCCCACGATCAAGATCAGTGCCTCGCTGGAAGGTGCCGCGCCCGCCCAATTAGAAACCGAGGTTGCCCGCAAGATCGAAGACAAGCTCACCTCGCTGACCAAGCTCGATCACATCAAGACCACGATCACCGATGGATCGGTCTCGATCAACGTGTCGTTCGAGATCGACAAGGACAGCGAAGAAGCGCTCAACGAAGTGCGCAATGCCGTGGATTCGGCCAAGGCCGATCTGCCGGCCAGCATGAACACCCCGACCGTCTCCAAGGTGACCGCCGCGAGCAGCGCATTGCTGACCTATGTCATCGAAGACGATCATAAGAATGAGGAGGAGTTGTCGTGGTTTGTCGACAACAATGTGGCCAAGGCCATGCTGGCAGTGAAGGGAGTGGCCAAGGTGGAGCGTGTCGGCGGCGTGGATCGCGAGGTGCACGTCGACCTCGACACGACCCTCATGGCCGGGCTCGGGGTGACGCTCGCCGATGCCTCGCAGCAGCTCAAGGCCGTGCAGCAGGACGCTTCCGGCGGCCGCGGCGAAGTCGGTCATTCGATCCAATCGCTGCGCACCTTGGGCGCGGTACAAAGCGCCAGCGAGATCGCGGCCCTGAGTATCCCGCTCTCCGACGGCCGCCGCGTCCAACTGAATCAGATCGCCCGGATCAGCGACACCCATGCCGAGCGCAGCACGCTCGCCTATGTGGACGGTCGCCAGGTCATCGGCTTCCAGATCACGCGGCAGAAGGGTTTTGCGGATGTCAGCGTGGTCGACAGCGTCCGCCGTGCCATGGTGAAGTTCCGAGCCGCCAACCCGGATATGAGAATCACGGAAGCGAGCAATACGGTCGCGCCGATCGAGGACAATTATCAGGGCTCGATGCACCTCCTGTATGAAGGCGCGATTCTGGCCGTTGTGGTGGTGTGGTTCTTCCTGCGCAACTGGCGCGCGACCTTCATTTCGGCCACCGCCCTGCCGCTTTCCATCATCCCCGCCTTCCTGGTGATGCACCTTGCCGGTTTCAGCCTGAACACGATCTCGCTTTTGGCGCTGGCACTGGTGGTCGGGATCCTGGTCGATGACGCGATCGTGGAGGTCGAAAACATCGCCCGCCACCTGCGAATGGGCAAGACCGCGTATCAGGCGGCCATGGAGGCGGCAGACGAGATCGGGCTTGCCGTGATCGCCACCACACTCACGCTCGTGGCTGTCTTCCTGCCGACCGCCTTCATGGGCGGCATTCCGGGCAAGATCTTTCGGGAGTTCGGCATCACCGCTGCCGCCGCCGTGCTGGCTTCACTGATGGTCGCACGGCTCTTGACGCCGATGATGGCGGCCTACGGCATGCGGCCGGACACCAGAGAGCAGACGGATTCAAGGCTCATGACGCGTTATCTGGGCTGGCTCAAAGCCTGCCTGAACAACCGCCGCCGCACGTTGATCGCGGCGCTCCTGTTCTTTGTCGGCTCGCTGGCGCTGGTGCCGATGATCCCCACGGCCTTCATGCCGGCCTCGGACGACGGCCAGACACAAGTGACGATCAATCTGGCGCCAGGCAGCACACTGGACGACACCACCCGGGTGGCGCTGCATGCCGATAAGCTCATCCGTCAGATCCCGGATGTGACCCATGTCTTTGCATCCATCGGCACCGCCAGCTCGGGGTTCGGCCTGGATGTCTCGGACAGCACGGCCGTGAACAGCGCCACCCTGACCGTGGACATGAAACCGCGCAAACAGCGAGACAATCAGGTGGTGGTGGAAGGCAAAATCCGCGATGCGCTCCGCACGGTGCCGGGCGCACGTTTTGAGGTCGGCCGTGGCAGCAACGGAGAGAAGCTCGAGGTCACACTCGCCGGCAATGACTCGCCCCTGCTGGAGTCCGCCGCCGCCAATCTGGAACGCGATATGCGCACCCTCAAGGGCGTGGGCAATGTCATCTCGGGCGCGGCCTTGCAGCGCCCGGAAATCCAGATTCATCCGGACTACGCCCGGGCGGCTCAGCTTGGCGTGACCGTCGAGGCTTTGGCCGATGCCGTGCGGCTGGCAACCTACGGGGATTATTCTTCCAATCTCAACAAGCTCAACTTGCCGGAACGCCAGGTGAGTGTGCGCGTACGGCTCGACCCGCAAATCCGCACCGACTTGGACCGCATCGGGCAGCTGCGCTTGGCAGGCCGCAATGGGCAGGTCGCCCTGTCTTCGCTGGCCGACATCCGCATGGGTAGCGGGGCATCGCAGATCGACCGGCTGGACCGCGACCGCAACATTACGGTCTCGGTCGAACTGAGCGGACGAGCGCTCGGTGAAGTCATGCAGGAGGTCCGGGCGCTTCCCGCCATGCACAACCTGCCCAAGGGGATCTTCGAGGTCCAGCAGGGCGAGCTGCAGCGCATGAGCGAGATGCTCGGCAGCTTCGGACTGGCCATGGCGGTCGGCATCCTCTGCATCTATGTCGTGCTGGTGCTGCTCTTCCACGATTTCCTCCAGCCGGCCACGATCCTCTGCGCCCTGCCGCTCTCGGTCGGCGGCGCGCTCGTGGCGTTGTTGCTTACGGACGGCAGTTTCTCCCTGCCGGTGGTGATCGGGCTGCTCATGCTCATGGGCTTGGTGACCAAGAACTCGATCCTCCTGGTAGAATACGCCATCATGGCGCGGCGCGATCATGGCCTGTCACGCTTCGACGCCCTGGTGGATGCCTGCCATAAGCGTTCGCGCCCCATCCTCATGACCACCATCGCGATGACCGCGGGTATGCTGCCCATCGCCGCGGGCCTGGGCGCAGACCCGAGTTTCCGCCAGCCCATGGCCATCATCGTCATCGGCGGGCTGATGACCTCCACCCTGCTGAGCCTGCTGGTAATCCCCGTGGTCTTTACCTACGTGGACGATCTGCTACAGGGCTTGCGCCACAGGGTGCGCAAGGACACAGTCACGCCGGAGCAGAAGACGGCTGTCTCCTCGCCTGAGTCCGGGCTACAAACGATTACGAAGGGGTAAAACGATTCGCTGAAATTGAGAAATAGGAACCACCGTTTTGTTCTGCGTTTAGGTAAAACATATAAATTTCATTTCTTTATGGAAGGGAGAGAAGAATGTCAGACGAGATGGGAGAGGCCCTCACAAAGACTGGACTGCGGAAGACAAGAAGGACCTATGATGGTCAGTTCAAGGCAAGAGTGGTCTGCGAATGGATTTCGGGTGGAAAAGATCTTGAACAACTTTCTCATTGCTATAGCGTTCATCCCAACCAGATCAAAAACTGGAAAAGGGTTCTGTTGAAAAATGCAAGCTTGGTACTCAGTGATAAACGCAAAGAGAAGAAAAAGTCGTCGAGATCCAAGCCCATTTTCCAAAAGTTGTCAGCCGGGATAGGCTGATGTGAGCGCTTTGCCATCGCATTGCGTGGCTAGCGATTGGAGTTACCCCGTTTTCGTAGACGGTTGACGGTTTGAGATTTCATTGGTTGAC
>CAYOGU010000149.1:0-8833 GCA_964403345.1 uncultured Syntrophus sp.
CCCGGGTCCGGGGGGTGATCTTTTCCCGGATCGCCGGGGTGGTGTACTGGAACCCCTCGGCCTCGTGGACCGGCACGTCCACCGGGACCCCGTCGAAGAACCGGATGAAGTTGGGATAGCAGGCGTAATGGGGGTCCGAGATGATCACCTCGTCGCCGGGCTCCAGGATGGCGGCGAAGAGGAGCTGCATGGCCGGCGAGGTCCCGGAAGTGATCAGGACCTGGTCGGGTCCGACCGTCACCCCGTAGCGCCGGTGGTAATGCTCGCAGACCGCCTCCCTCAGCTCGATGAGGCCCAGGCTGTGGGTGTAGTGGGTCTTGCCGTCGCGAAGGGCGCGCAGGCAGGCTTCCTTGATGCATTCCGGCGTGTCGAGGTCCGGCTCGCCCACCTCCAGGTGGACGATGTCCGCCCCGCCCCGCTCCATCTCCTGGGCCTTCTCCAGGACGTCCATCACGATGAAGGGAGGGATCTCCGCGGCCCTGTTCGCAATCCGTGACGCTTCCATATGCTCTCTCTCCTGGAACGGAAGATCCGTATGATGGTCCTGGTGAAGCTATCCGTTCGCCCGGCCGTCTGTCAAGAAAAAAGGGGCCGGGGTCGTGAAAGGATCGGGAATCTGCTGCAGCTAGGAGGTCCGGCCGGTCCGGTAGGCGGCCGTCAGCGTCCTCTGGACCACCCGTCCGCTTCGCCAGTCCGGAAGGCGGTAATCCATGGCGATGCGGAGGAACTGGACGGCGATGATGAAGGACGCGCCCCAGAGGACCTCTTCGGTGCCGTCCGGCTCCCGGTGGATCAGGCAGGGGTACAGGGGGGAGGGGACCGGGTCGGCTCCCCCGCCGGGAGAGACCAGGAGCTGGAAGCAGCCGAGCTGGTCCTTCCGGCCGAAGGCGGACAGGGGGATCTCGACGATCCGCTCGACCTCGCGGTTCGGGCGGAGCGCCACCGGCTCCATGACCAGGGCCGCCATCGGGAAGATCGCGCGCCTGAAGAGGAGCACGCTGCAGGTGGGCAGGGGGCCGATGAAGCGCACCCGGCCCGGAGGGAGGCGGATCTCTTCCCAGGACTCGCGGAGGGCCGTGGCCAGGAAAAGGGCGGTGAGCCTCCCGGCGGCGCCCGCGCCTCCGCCCCCAATCCCGCCCCGCCCCCGTTGTCCCGACAGGGCCGGCCGGAGGGGAGGGGGGACCGTCGGGAGCGGGCCGCGGATCAAGAGCATCCGGAGCAGGCGGTCGAGGACCGGATGGACCAGCCCTCCGGGAAAGCTCAGGTCCCCGGGCTGGGGGACGAAGGCGGAACGCTTGATCATCCGGAAGGCGTATCCCGCCTCTTCGGGGCCGCTTCCGGCCGGCGCGGGGCGGAAGGCCAGGGGGACCAGGACCCCGGCGGCCCGCCAGGGGGCGACGGTCTTCCGGGACTCCCGGACCTTTTGCGCGGCCAGGAGAAAGTCGGTGGGGTGGCTCCAGAGCCTTTCGGCGATCTTCGCCTGGAACCCCTCGTCCGGACTTGGGAGCGTGGAAATCGCCGGGGGGGCGCTCATGAGGCCGTCTCCTTCTCCAGGATGCGGCCGATGACCCTCTCGTACCAGCATCCCCACGGGAACGGCTGGAGGAACCCGCAGTGGCCGCCGTGGGCCTGGATCGAGACCTCCAGGCGGGCGTTGCCGGGAAGCCGGTAAAAGTCCTCGACCGGGACCACGGGATCGTCCTTGGAGGTGAAGATCGTGACCGGCATGGCGACGGGGGCCAGGGCGTCGCCGGTCAGGGTGTAGCGCCCGAAGTAATCCCGGTAGGAGGAAAAGTCCGGGTAGTAGGCCATGATGGCCTCGGTCATCGCCAGGCAGGTCCGGTGGCGGAGGATCTCGTCGAAGCGGTAGAGGCCGGGGAAGAGCCGCTCCTTCCTGCGGAGGGACCGCTTCCATTTCGCCAGGAAATAGCTCCGGTAGACGGCGGGTCCGGAATCGATGGCCAGCGTGGATTTATAGGGGTCCAGGGCCGGGCTGATCGCGAAGACCCGCCTGAGGGTGGAAATGGGGTTTTTGGACTGCCTCAGGGCGATGCGGAGCGCGAAGTTTCCCCCCAGGGAGAACCCGATGAGGTAGGCGGGCCTGTCGGGCAGGCATCGGGAGGCCCTGTCCACCGCCGCGGCCGTCTCGTCGAGCAGGGCGCCGTGGAAAAGGCCGCTGTTGAGGTGGTGGCTCCGGCCGTGGTCCCTGAGGTTGAGGCGGAAGACCTCGAAGCCCCGCCGGTAAAGATACCGGCCCGTGGAGAGGACATAGGTGGAATCGGCGCTGCCCTCCCATCCGTGCAGGAGGATGACCAGCCCCTTCGGAGTCCCGGCCTGCCGGGCATGGTACCCCAGGAGGCGCACGCCGCCCCCCGCCTCGACGATCACCTCCCGGGAGGCCTCGGTCATCTCGTTCCGCCCCCGGACGCGCATGCCCAGGCTGCCGAAGATCGTCTGCAGATGGGGGCTTCGGGTCCAGGGCGAAGGCTGAAAGGAATCCTCCATCGCTGTTCCTCGCATGAATGAGCAAAAGCCCGGCCGTCGGACCGGGCTCTTGCGGGATATCGGCGGCGGTTCGGGGAATCGGACGGTGACCGCTCACTTCAACCACCCGAAGGACCTCTTAGCACGCCCGCGGGGAGTGTGCAAGCCCGGGATCGGGATTCCCGGTTCGGTCATTGGCCCGACCTGGTCAAACGCCCCTGTTCAATAGGGAAAAGACCGTTTTGACGTCCGTCTTCCCCTCGTAGACTCCCCGGCAGGCGCACGCCCGGCTGCCGACGCCTCCCGGCCTTTGGAAAGATAAATCAATTTTGATGCCAAAGACAAAATTCATATTTATCGGGGTGTTGCGTGTGGGACGTTGAAGCGGTCTTGCGGCCGCTGCCGACTTTATGGGCACTTGGCGCCGGAGTCGCCGTCAACAGCGGCAAGAAGACAGCACAAATGCGTTTGCCATTGCCACCCCTTCACCGGGGCACCCCTTGAAGCGGACAAAGGCCAACCGGAGAGGGAAAAGAGAGGCCCCCCGGCTTGATTCAAGCCGGGGGGCCTCCCGGGTGGTATCTGGTGGCGGTGCAGGGAATCGAACCCCGGACACTACGGATATGAGCCGTATGCTCTAACCGGCTGAGCTACACCGCCAGAATGCTCATGGACGCCAAGGGAGGCCATGGCCCCGGGGACTACCGGGATTGAGCCCCCAGCATCGAGGTGCGCACCCATTATAACAGATTTTTGCAATTGTCAATCCTTTATGAACCCTTCGGCGGCGACTTGCGCCCTCGAAATCCGTCCTGCGAAACAGGGCATAGGGAGTCCCTGCCGCGGCCGCCCCTTCGGCGGCGACCCGTTCCATCTTCCGGCAAATGGAGCCGCTACTTCGCCTTCAGGTCGTACGCGACGATGACGCTCCGGCCCCTCATGGAGCCGCCCACGGACAGGACCAGGGAAAGGACGACCTCGTTTTCCCCGTCGTTGTCGATGTCCTTGAACTGATAATCCGAGACG
This sequence comes from uncultured Syntrophus sp., assembly GCA_964403345.1. Taxonomy (GTDB): domain Bacteria; phylum Desulfobacterota; class Syntrophia; order Syntrophales; family UBA5619; genus JAKAFS01. Next base: position 3,511 of record CAYOGU010000149.1, read on the forward strand.
TAGCCGTTGATCTTCTTGGTCCGCCAGTTTTCGACCATCCCGGTGCCGTCCCATTCCAGGTCGTAGACCTCCGCCGAGCTGAAGAGCTTGACCCGCTCCAGCAGGCGCCCGGACGACGAGGAGTTCTTCACGATGATGATCTCCTGCTTGCCGTCCTTGTTCGTGTCGTAGTTCAGGATCCGCAGGTTGATGAAGTAGACCTTGTTGGGGTCCTCGGTCTGCGCGCCGGACCCCTGCCGGATGGGATCGATGCTGACGTTGCTCCCGCCGAACACGTCCTCGCTTTTCCAGATGAATTCGTCGCTTCCCCCGAAGACGAGGATCTGGGCGAGGGGCTTGGTGGACTGCTCGAAGACGCACAGGTAGTCGTCGGCGTTGAGGGCGACGATCCGCTCGTTGCTGCTGGCGCCCATGCGGCTCAGGGTCAGGCCGAAGACGGACAGGCCCTGGGGGATGTTCATGGCGCGCCCTTCGGTGTATCGCCCTTCCCGGTACACGATTTCATGGATCGGCGTGTCGAAGGGATTGTCCAGCCCGCGCCGCTGCCCGATCAGGAGGGGCTCGCCGGAGCCGCTGTCGATGACCCGGAGGAACCAGGGGAGGTCGGAGGCGATCGTCTGGAACTTGCCGTTCCTGAATTCGACGACGAGCGAACGCATCTGCTGGCCCACGTCGTTCGACACGATGATCTCCTTGATCCCGTTGTTGTTGAAATCGCCGACGTCCACGCTGATGTAGTTGTCGTAGGACCTTCCGTGGATCGTCTCGATGAGCTTGAATTCCCCGCCCTTCTTCGGCCGCTGGTAGATCATGATGGTATTGGTATCGATCATGACGGTTTCGTTCAGGCCGTCGCCGTTCACGTCCCCGATGTCCATGCCCCTCAGGGTCGTGGAAAACTGCTGGCTTTTCCAGAAGGTGTCCCGGTTGAGGGGCTGTTCGGCGTTGATGAAGTCGGGGTTGATGGACGAGGTGAAGGTCCCCCGTTTGCCTCCCTTCATCCCCGAGATGATCTCCGCTTCCCGGGCGGTCTGGGAGGTGCCGGGCCTGCGGCTGACGATGACCTGCTGCTGCCGGGAGGAGGCCGGGGCCTGCGCGGCCGGCGCGGCGGGCTGGAGGGCGGTTCCGAGGATCTGGATTTCGATCCTGGAGGCGAAATCGTTGATCTTCGGCATCACGTCGTCCATGGTCGGGCACTGCCCGGAGAAGGACACGGTCTGCTTTTTGGCCGCGACGTCCAGGAGCTTGCCGTCGATGTTCAGGCTGCTGCCGAACTTGGTGAGGCTGCCCCAGATGACGTAATCGGCGCCGAATTTCGCGCCCAGCCCGTAGACGTCGTCCAGGGAGAGTTCCTTCTTGCCCGTCTGGAGGACGGCCGCCTGGACGGCGTCCCGGCCGACCACCTCGATCTTCTCGCTGATGGAGATCCGCGAGGACAGCATGTCCGCGATCCCCTGCCGGATGTAGTCGATGTTCTCGGCGCTGTTCACGGTGAAGGGGACGACCGCCACGACGTTCCTGTCCTTGGCCGGCAGGGGTTGAGCCGCGGCCAGCAGAAGGACAAGGCATACGCCCCATCTGACTAATTTTTTCATCTTCGCTACCCCCAAGTCGATGTTTTCATGGTTCCGATGCCGGGCAATCTAGCATGTCGCATCCGGGAATTCAACCGGCATTTGGATCGGCTCAAAGCCAGTCCCTGAGCGAGGACCAGAGGCCGCCGAGGTATTCGTGGAACGCCATTTCGGATTTCCGCAGGGCCGAGACGGCGGGATGGAACCGGACGGGGCTGCGGTCCTCCAGGGCCTGGAAGGCGGCCGGGGCCGGGATGGGGGACATCCCCCGCTTCCGGAACAGGGCGACCGAACGGGGCATGTGGGAGGCCGAGGTGACCAGGACGAAGGGGTCCTTCCCGACCATTCCGCCGATCAGCGCCGCCTGTTCCTCGGTGTCCTTCGACCGGTCCTCCCGGAGGATGTCCCGGGCGGGGATCCCCAGGGCCTCCGCGGCCTGGGCCATGACCCCGGCCTCCGGCGCGCGGCCCCAGGCGGCCCCTCCCGAAAGGATGAGGCGGCAGCCGGGCATCAGCCGGTAAAGGCGGACGGCTTCCGCCAGGCGGGCGAGGGATTCGGCGGAGATGCGGCTGGTGAAGGGGACGTGCGGGTCGTCCGTCATGCCCCCGCCCAGGACCACGATCCAGGGGACGGCGGCCGGCACGGCGCCGCCGGCAGGGGCCGGCCCGCCCGCGAGCGGCGGATAGCGGCCCTCCAGGGTCGCCAGGAGCGGGTTGGCAATCGCCGGGAGGCTCAGGGCGGCGAGCATCAGCATGCCCGCGGTCGTCACGATCTTCCCCAGGCGCTGCCGGCGGGTGAACCACAGGAGGATCGCGCCGGCCAGGAGGATCTCCAGGCTCAGGCACAGGGGCATCAGCAGGGGCGACAGGATCTTTTTCAGGAGGAAGGGCATGGCGGCATCTCGGCGGACGGGACGGTTCCGGGCCGGACCGGGGGGCTCACTGGGACGGCCCCGGGGCGGCGGCCTCCTTGTCGGCGAAGGGGATGGTCAGGTTGTAGATCCCGAATTCCATGACGGCGCGGATCGGGAACGGCGCCTTCTCGAAGACCTTCATCATGGGTTTGTTGTCGGCCAGGACGTCGGCCGTGAAGCCCTCGATCCCCTGTTCGCGGGCCGCGCGGATCAGCATCTCCAGGAGGAAGGAGGCGATGCCCCGGCCCTGGTAGTTCTCGTCCACGACGAAGGCCACGTCGGCGAAGGGGCGGTCGTGGTGGCGGGCGTAGCGGCCCTCCGCGATGATCCGCTCCGTTCCCCCGTCGTCGATCGTGCCGACGATGGACATGACCCGCTGGTAGTCCACATTGACGTACTCCTGCATCTTGCGGTGCGGCATGGCCTTGATGGCGCTGAAATAGCGGTAATAGACCGCCGTGTCGGAGAAACGGTAGAAGAGACGCCGCATCTCCTCCTCGTCGGAGGGCTTGATGGCGCGGAACTTCACCTTCAGCCTGTCCTTGAAGGCATGGACGGAGGTCAGCTTCTCCGGGTAGAGCGCGCCCGAGTCGGTCAGGTAGATCTGGTCGGCGTAGAGGATGTTGGCCTTCTTCGCCTGCTGGATCAGGTCGGCCCGGTCCTGGGGATGGGCGATGTCGATCAGGGCCTGCGCCCGTTCGCGGACCGTGCGCCCGATCATCGAGGCGATCCCGTATTCGGTGATGATCAGGTCCAGGGACTCCCGGTTGGTGAACTGGTTGGGGAAATCCCCCACCGACAGCAGGATGTTGGACTGCCCCCTGAGGTTGCGGCTGGGGAGGGCGAAGATCGTCCGCCCCCCGCGGGAGCGCTCGGCCCCGGCGAAGAATTCCTGGGCCTGCCCGGGACCCGGCGTCACGTTTCCCTTGCCGATGTGCAGGGCGACCCCGCCCGTCAGGTCCACCTTCCGGGCGGGAAGGACGGCGATCATCCGGTCGTTGAGGCTGATCCGGAGATGGTCGGAGACCACGTCGATCCCCTGGAATTCCACCAGGGGGTTGCGATGGAGCCACTGCATCAGCTCGGGGGTCCCCTGGGCGTAGGCGGTGAGGGACTTGTCGCGGAAGTAGTTCTTCTTCCGGTTGGTCACGGCGCCGCACTTGATCAGGTCCATGAGGGGGTCGGTGAAGAAGTAGGTGTGGATCCCCAGGTGGCGCTTGCGGGCGAGGTGGCGGCCCAGCGCCTCGAACAGGGCGCCGGAATAGAAGGAGATGCAGCTCCCGTCCTCCACCACGGAGGCGACGTTGGCGGCGACCTTGTCGATGACGTCGTCCACCGGCCAGCGCGGGAAATAGATGGGCGGCTCCGTGGCCCGCACCAGGTAGTCGAAATCGTCCACGTGGACGAAGGTGTTGCCCATGGTCCTGGGGACCAGGCTGTTGACCTCGCCGATCACGATGGAGGCCTTCTCCATCGCGTACTTGGCCACGTCGACCGAGACGCCGAGGCTGGCGTAACCGGCCTTGTCCGGCGGGGTGATCTGGACGATGGCCACGTCCACGCGGATGGCCCCGGATTCGACCAGCTGGGGGAGCCGGGAGAGGCGGCAGGGGATCATGTCCACGGAGCCCGCGGTGATCGCCTCGCTGGCCAGCCAGCCCGAGAAGAAGGTCTTCAGCCGGTACTTGTGGTTGTGGGCCGTGTTCCTGAAGGAGATGGCGTCGCCGAGGCTCACGAGCTGGATCAGTTCGAGGTCGGTCAGGTTGCCCATGTCCGAGGAGGTCAGGTGCTTCACGAGGGTCCGGGGCTCGGCGACCCCGGTTCCCAGGAAGATGCTCATCCCGGGCTCGATGCGGGAGAGGGACTCGTCCGGCGGGACCAACCGCTTTTCCCAACCGGAATCCACGTCGTCGAACATGCCGGACCTCTTGTCGATCGTCGCCCGCGGGGGCGGGCACAGGGGAACCCACGGAACAGCGGCCCTGCGACGGTTCCGCCGCCTGCGGGGCGTGGAACCGGGACCGCACTTAAAAAATACGGTGACCGGAGCGATTTGTCAAACGATTTTCCCGGCGGCCCCGGGCGGCCGCACGCTGCCGCCTTCCCTGAAGAGCCTCCGCCTTTCCCCGGCAGGGCCTCGGTATGCCCTGATATGTACCCGTTGTGACTTTAATGGCTCGGAAGGGAATCCGCTGCAATCCCTTGCGGAAAGAGAACCGCCGCCGCCACGCCGACTTTTTGAACCCATCGATCGCAAAGCGGCTTCTGCCGTTATCCCGGGTGGTTCCGCGTCATCTCAAAGCGGCCCGCATCGGCCTTGTCATGCAGGGCGCAATAGAGTCCCCAAAGGGTGTAATTGTAACTAACTGTAATCATGGAATAATTTACAATTCTTTACACGTTTTTCGCTCATGATTGCAGGCGGGCAGGCCGATACCATGAGCAAAGGGAAAAGTAAAAATCGTTCCCGAGGGCGACTTCAAACAATAACGGATAGAAACTTCAAAAATTGAAAGGAGGAGTTCATCATGACGGTATCGGGAATTTCATCCAGCACCAATCTTTACAGCGCTCTGAGCGGCACGGGAAGCAGTTCATCGTCCAGCGGTTCTTCGTCCGGCAGTGCAGCACTGACCCTTCTGCAGGAGAGGAATTCGGACAAATCCGGCAGCGGAAGCACGTCTTCCGTGGATCTGTCCACGCTCCTGGAGGCGATCCAGTCGTCGGACACCATTGCCAGCGTTCAAAATTCGACGTCGACGGACGAGACCGCGACTTCGACGTCGAGCACGGATTCAACGGACAGCACGGATGAGACGGCTGCCTCGGAATCTGC
>CAYOGU010000150.1:0-5485 GCA_964403345.1 uncultured Syntrophus sp.
CCCCGCATTCCAGCAGGCGTCTGACCTTGCGTTCGGCCACGGCGCCGCCGCCGACGACGACACAGCGACGTCCGGATATGTCGAGGAAAAGGGGATAATACCGCACGCTTTGCGCTCCTTAGCGCCCCCGTTCTGGGGCCGATTTTCCGAGGATAACCGCGTCAATAGATGGGCTGACGCTACCATGAAGGACGCCAAAATTCAAGCCGCTTGAAAAAGCGCCTCGAAAAGGTTATAAGTATTCAAATGAAAATGCGCTGAAACTTGGGGAGGCGGATCATGCCGGAGAAGCTCGGAAAACCTGGAGAGAAGGCTGGGGACTGGCTGAAGATCGAGCTTTTCTCTCCGGCGGAGATGATCGACGGACTGACCAATTTCCTGTCCGAAATCGGCGCCCAGGGGGCCTATCAGGAATCCCTGGAACCCCAGTCGCCGAACGACTTCCCGGAACCCGCCACCCGGGAGACGCTGAAGGCCTTCTTGCCGCTGGACGTTCGCCTGGAACAGCGACTGGCCGCATTGAAGCGGTATGTGGAGAGCCTGGCGGAGATTTTCCCGGACCTGGAAAAAGCGGAATTCAGGACCGAGATCATCCACGACCCCGACTGGGGTGAGGCCTGGAAGAAGTACTTCAAGCCACTGAGGGTCAGCCGGAATCTCGTCATCAAACCGACATGGGAACGCTTCGCCCCGACCGGCCGGGACATCGTCATCGAGATCGACCCGGGGATGGCCTTCGGGACGGGACAGCACGCATCCACGCGGATGTGCCTGGAGGCGATCGAAGACATCCTCCTGAAGGACCGGACCTTCGAGAACTGGCGCGTTCTGGACGTGGGAACCGGGACGGGAATCCTCGGCATCGCCTGCGCGAAACTCGACGCCGATCAGGTCCTGTGCGTAGACATTGACCAGAAGGCCACCGAGATCGCCCGCGAGAACGTCCTGATCAACCAGGTCGAGGACCGCACCGAGGTCGTCAACCGCGACGTCGCCACCCTGACCGAGCCCTTCCATATGATCGTGGCGAACCTCACGGCCAAGATCCTCATCAAGCTCCGCCCCCATTTGCTGCGGCTCCTCCTCCCGGGCGGCTATCTGGTCATCTCTGGGATCATCGAGGCCAACCGGCCGGATATCGAGTCCCACTTTCTCGACCACGTCTTTTCGATCCACCGCCTCATCACCGAGAAGGAATGGGTTTGCTATGTCCTGAAAAAAGAGGACCGGCGGCCGTGACCCTCCCCCGGCTCTACCTCCCGCGCCCCTTGGAAAGCGGGAACCTCTGCGATCCGACCCCGGATCAGGCCCGTTATCTCGGGACCGTGCTGAGGATGCGGGAGGGCGATCCCCTGCTGGTCTTCAACGGAACAGGACAGGAGTACGGGGCGGTTCTGAGAGTGAGACCCGGCGGGATCCTCCTGGAGATCACCGACCAGCGGACCGAACCGGCCGCCGGGATCGACATCACCCTCTGCCAGGCCATCCCGAAAGCGGAGAAACTGGACGGAATCGTCCTGCATGCCACGGAACTCGGCGTGAGTCGGATCATCCCCTTTTTCGCGGAGCGTTCGATCCCCCGCTGGCCGGAGGCGAAGTCCCGGCTCAAGCGGGAGCGCTGGCAGAAGATCGCCCTGGAGGGCGCCCGCCAGTCCGGCAGGACGGAGATCCCCGAGATCGGGCCGGTCGTTCCCTTCGACGAGATGCTCCGTTCGGCCCGCCCGGGGGCCCTCGGCCTCATCCTCTGGGAAGGGGAAACGGAACTTGGGATCCGCGAGGTCCTCCGACCCCCCCGGTATGAAGGGACCAAGGCCTTTCACCTGGTCGTCGGACCTGAAGGGGGATTCGGCCATGAAGAGATCGAGCAGGCGCATCGCGCGGGCTTCCTGTCGGTGAGCCTTGGCCGGCGGGTGCTCCGCGTGGAGACGGCTGCCCTGACCGTGCTGGCCCTGATCCAGTACGAAAGCGGAGCCCTGGGCGGGGGGAGGGAAAGCGCCCCATGACAGACGGACGTTTCGGCGGCTTCTGGCGGAGGCTCCTGGCCTACGGCATCGACCAGCTCCTCCTCAATATGTTCTGCCTGTTCCTCCTGGTGATCGGTCTGATCGCCCTGGGAGCGGGGGGAACCTCGTTCACCCACGTCGTGACCACCGGCACTCTCCCGCGGCAGGGGAGTCTTTTCCTCACCCTTTATCTGCTCGCGACGGTTCTCGCCGGCATGGCCTACTCCGTCTGGTTCCACGGCAGCGTCGGTCAGACGCCGGGAAAGATGATCCTGGGCCTGCGCGTCATCGGAACCACCGGCGAGCCGATCGGTTTCGGCATCGCCTTTCTGCGCTGGGCAGGAACCTTCGTCTCGGCACTCCCGTTCTGGCTCGGTTATCTCTGGATCGCCCTCGACGCCAGAAAGCAAGGGTGGCACGATAAGATCGCCGCGACGCTCGTGGTCCGCACGGCCATCGAACCACTTGGGGCTTTTGGAGCGGCGCCCCCCACAACGGCCGGATCCCAGACTGGCACGATGGCGGCGGCAGTCGAGGCGCCCCCGCTCCCCCAGCCCTTGCCGCCCGAGGGTGAAAGGGGCTGCCCGAATCCTGAGGAGGGTCCGTCCAGGGGCCTTGGTGACGGGGACCGGAATCCGGGACCGGAATAGGCCGAAAAAGGCCTTGACAAAGGATGGGATATTTTATAGAAATGCCTTCCGTTTCGGCGGATGTTGGCTGAATCAGGGGCCGGTAGCTCAGTCGGTAGAGCAACGGACTGAAAATCCGTGTGTCGACAGTTCAATTCTGTCCTGGCCCACCATTGCAATCAAGGGCTTCCTGAGGGAAGCCTTTTTTTGTGTCCACATGCGTGGCGCGAAATGTCATTTGCCTTTGCCACCGGGGAAAGCGGATGAATCGTGAAGGGGACGTCGGCCCTGATCGCGACGGATTGCAGAAGGGCCGTCACTGAACCTCGGACGGCTCAAGAATGCGCCGCAAAGCCACGGCCAAGTCGTACCTTGAGGCGGGTTTTTTGACAAACGCTGTGACACCGGTGTTTTTAACCTACGCCTGAGCTCTGTCAAGAGCGGACGGATGGGATGAACCATCCAGTATAAAGCGGCTTCCTCGATAAAGAGGATGGCCTGGTCATCCTCGCTGCTGCACACTCAGGTGGAAGACTGCTCGCGAAGCTTCTTCTCCGGGAGGAAGGCGACCAGGCACAGACTGGCCAGGGGAACCAGGGCGACGACGAAAAGAGCGGCACGGAGGGAGAAGACGTCAGCCAACTTCCCGACCATTGGCGTCATCACTCCTCCCATGCCCATCGCGAGCCCCATCATCAGGCTTGAAACCATGGATTTTCCCTGGGGCGCCAGCTTCTGCGCCATGACAAGTCCCAGCGGCAACGTGGCGAACAAGAAGAATCCGCCCATCGTCGCCCCGAGATAGACCCAAGCCCCATGAAGAAAAAGCATCATGATAAGACAGGGCGCGGCCAGCAGAAAAGTGCCTATGAAGATCGGCCGGTAGCCGATCCTGTCGGAAAGATGCCCGGCCAGCAGACCGCTGAACGAGCCTGCCAAGCTGAAGAGTGAGACCACGAAGCCGATCGAGACCAGTGTCTGGCCATCATGCGCGTAGAGGACGGGGATGAACGCCTGGAAAGCCTGGTTCACGAATGCGTGCAGGACCATGATCATCCAGATCAGGAAGATCGACTTCCAGACATCCCCGAAGGCCGTCCGCAGCGCCCCGGAAAACCCCTGTCCGCGGAGTCCCTCCCCCAACGGCCGAGGGGTGATCCGAAACAGGAGCGCCATCAGGGCAAGGCCTGGGATCGCCGTCCAGGGGGATACCTCCAGCCCCCAACGCCCGACCAGGTAGGTGATGAACAGCGGTCCGGTGCCGAAGGCAACCATCCCGCCAATGTTGAAAATGGACAGCGAGAGACCGAAGTGCCGTCCAGCATAATTGGCGACCATTCCCGCGACAGAGGGATGGAACATCGAGGCGCCGGTTGCTCCCAAGGCAATGCACAGCAGGAGCCCCCAGAAGGAGTGGGTCCAGCCGACGAGGGAGATGAAGACGATGGACAGCAAGGGCCCTCCCAGAACGAACACCCTTGACCTGTATCGATCGGCGAAATACCCCACGCCGGGCTGGACTAAGAAGGCCAGCATGCGCATCATCCCGGCAATCAAGCCGACCTGGGTGAGGGAGAGGGAAAACTTCTCGACGAATACCGGCAGGAGCGGATTGACGAAGGAGATATAGAAATCGCCCGTGAAGTGGATCAAGGTCAGTGCGAAGATGACCTTGACGTCGGTATGGCTTTTTTCATTCATAGGTGACTACAAATATCACGCTGGCTCCTCAGGATCAAACGGGAACATCGAGGCACCTGGTTTGAGGGCTGATCGTCGCTGGAATTCCCGAAGAAGGGGCTCGTCATCCCAGCCTTTCCGCATCCGCGATCTTACGCGGTTATTTAAGGACTGCAGGAAGTATGCTATAAGACTTTTGCAGCCCAGTCGATGCAAAGACGCACCGATTCGCCATTACGGAAAGAGTTTATATTATTGCCTTTTCTCGATATTGCGGAAGTAAAATCCATGTATCGATGGTTCAATCCTGTCCCGGCCCACCATCACCACCAGGGGATAGGTTTTTCGGCTCATCTTTTTTAGCCGGTTTTCATCTTGCGGAGAAGCGCATGGCCCAACGGAAAAAATTCTACGTCGTCTCCCGGGGATTCACCCCGGGAATCTACGACAGATGGTTCGGTCCGGGAGGCGCCGAGGAACAGGTCCGCGGCTTTTCCGGGGCCCTCTATCGGGGATTCGTCTCGCTGGCCGAGGCCAACGAGTGGCTGAAGAACCCCCTGCCGGCATCGGCTTCCCCGTCATCCGGATCGAAGACGCCTGCAGCCGACATCAGCGAGGCATTGCAGGAAGGCCTCACCGTTTACACCGACGGGGGTTGCCTGGGAAACCCCGGACCAGGGGGATACGGTGTGGTCCTCATCGAGGGGACGAAACGGACCGAAACAGCCGGGGGGTATCGCTGGACCACCAACAACAGGATGGAGCTCACGGCCTGCATCGAGGCGCTCAAGGCCCTGCCGGCCGGGGCCGTCGGGACCCTGCACAGCGACTCGCGCTACGTGGTCAACGGGATCAACCGGGGATGGGCTCGCCGTTGGCGCGCCAACCGCTGGATGCGCAGACCCGGGGCGGTCGCCGAAAACAGCGACCTCTGGGCAGAGCTCCTGGCGCTCTGCGATACGCGCAACGTCCGCTTCGTCTGGGTCCACGGCCACTCCGGCCACGCGGAGAACGAACGCTGCGACGCACTGGCCAAAGCGGCGGCCGAGGGTCCCCACCTCCGGGAGGACCTCGCCTACACCCGGAGAGGCAGGCACATCGAAGGGCAATGATCCCCCCAAAGGTCCCGTTCCCCCTTTCTGCGATGTCAGCCCCCTGTCCGTGGGGGCCTGG
>CAYOGU010000150.1:5495-8713 GCA_964403345.1 uncultured Syntrophus sp.
CTGGGGAGCTCGATCCTGCCGCCCTCGTCGAAGTCGAGGCCGCCGAAGGGATCGGTGAACAGGCGTCCCCGGATTCGATAGGTCATCGCTTCACGGCCCCCCTGGATCATCCCGTCGATCTGCCCCAGAACCACGGCCAAGCTGGAAACCGCCCTGACCTCCAGGATCGCCTCGCCGAGCCGCGGCACTGTGACCGGCTTGTCGCTGACGCCCTTGGCAAACTCTCGTTCGTTCAGCTCTACCTCGAACCGCAATCCCCGGATGGGGATCTCCAGATCGTTCGGATTCTGGACCCTCAGCCGGAAGAGGAAATGCTGTTCGAAGAGGTTCACCCCGACGATCTCCACGCCCGCCAGCGTCACTGAGGGAGCACGGGGCGTCCAGGCGGCACAGCCCGCCAGGATCGAAAGGACCGCCAGGAGGAACGCCGCAGAAGCCAGTCCTCTTCCGGCACCTTGCCGGCCGGTCCATGACCCGGTCTGGTCCGGGGGCTTCATCGTGGCCCCCCTCCGGAGGCCGCTGCGGACGGCCCCCTGGGCATGAAGATCCACAGGAGGAGATAGAGGAGAAGCCCCGTGCCGAAGCAGAAGAAGAGCAGGCAGAAGATCACCCGCCAGGCCCAGGAGGGGATCGGCGTGTATTGCCCCAGTCCCCCGCAAACGCCCCCGATCCACCGGTCATCCCCTGATCGGGAAATTCTCCGCAACCAGTTCTCCGACATATGGCCTCCTTTGAAGGTGAAGGTCCTTCTCTCCTCCGCCGCAGGAGGGGGGAAGGATCCCGCCCCCGACAGGCGGTCTTTGATTCTTACACGCAAAGGAAAGCCACGGCAACCCCTTTTGCGCGGGGGGAGTTTGTCTGTTTGAGCCAAACTGAGGCCCCCATGGGAGGCAGGCGGGAGCGGTCGGAACAGAAAAAGTGATGGAATTTTGGATGGAAAAAGTGATAACGTACAGGCAGGAGTCATCCCCGATCGATGATTCAAACGTGGAGGAACGGCGATGAATCGATTCACAGGAAAGCGGGTCTCTGCCCTGCTTGTTTTTCTGACCATCCTGATCCTGCTTGGCCCTTACGGCGACCGCCAGGTATCGGCCGTCGATCGCAACACCTACCGGAACCTCAAGACTTTCAGCGAAGTTCTGGACATGGTGGAGAAGAACTATGTGGAACCGGTGGAGAGCACCAAACTGATGCAGGGAGCGATCAACGGGATGATGAAGTCCCTGGACCCCCACAGCAGTTTCATGACGGCGGAGATGTACAGGGACCTGGAGGTGGAGACCCGCGGCAGTTTCGGCGGGATCGGCATCGAGATCACGATCCTCAAGGACGTCCTGACCGTCGTCTCCCCGATCGAAGACACCCCCGCCTACAATGCCGGGGTCAAGGCGGGAGATCAGATCATCAAGATCGACGGCAAATCCACCAAGGACATCACGATCACCGAGGCGGTCAAGAAGCTTCGGGGCCCCCGGGACACCCAGGTGACCATCACCATCTTCCACGAGGGGATGGCCAAGCCCAAGGACATTGTGATCACCCGCAGTCTCATCAAGATCCGCAGCGTAAAATCGAAGACCTTCGAAGACCACATTGGCTACATCCGGATCTCTTCATTCCAGGAACGGACGGCGGAGGACGCGAAGAAGGCGCTTCGTGAGATCGAGGCCAAGGCCGGTCCCCTCAAAGGGATCGTCATCGACATGAGAAACAATCCCGGCGGACTGCTCAACCAGTCCGTGGAGGTTTCCGACCTCTTCCTGAAGTCGGGGCTCATCGTCTCGACGCGGGGCCGGATCAAGAGCATGGAGAGCAAATCCCAGGCCAAGGACGACGGGGACGAGCCGACTTGCCCGATCGTCGTCCTGGTCAACGAGGGAACGGCCAGTGCGGCGGAGATCGTCTCCGGCGCTCTCCAGGACAACGGCCGGGCACTGATTCTCGGGACCCAGACCTTCGGCAAGGGGTCCGTCCAGACGGTCATCCCCCTGGAGGACGGCGCCGCCCTGAAGTTGACGACGGCCAAATACTACACGCCCAAGGGCCGATCCATCCAAGCGGAGGGAATCACCCCCGACATCGTAGTCAGAGCCCTCAGGCCCACCGAAGACAAAACCCTCGGCGAAGACCAGCAAATCCGGGAAAGGGATCTTCAGGGCCACATCCGCTCCCCCAAGGAAGACGAGGGGAGGCCGGAAAATGCCATAAAAGACCCGGATGGCCTGGCCCAGGACAACCAGTTGAAGCATGCGATCGACATCCTCAGGAGCTGGGACATCCTGAAGAAGAACATGCGGGGATGAGGATCGGCAGGCCGAAGGCATGAAGCGCAGATCCGCATGGCGATTTCCCCTGGTGGGGGTGATCATCGCCGCCGCCTTGATTGCGGCGGTGGTCCTGGTTCTGGAGCGACGCGTCCCCGCCCCCGACCGCCCTCCCCTTTCCGGGAAACGCAGTGAGGAATCCCGAACGGGCCTGACCGAGCGGAAAATGCCGCCCCCCAGGGCCAAGACGGTCGAGCGGGAAAAGGGGGAGACAAAGCCGCAGCCGGCCGAACCGACGGGAAGACCCGTTGCTGTCATCATCGACGACATCGGTTACGATCTGGATGTGGTCGGACAGCTCGCCCGGATCGAAGCCCCCCTCGCCTTTGCCGTCCTGCCCTTCACCCCGCATGCGGCTGAGGCAGCCAGACGTCTCCATGCAGCCGGCAAGGAGATCCTCCTCCATCTGCCCATGGAACCCCGTTCCTATCCGGCGGAGAACCCCGGGCCCGGGGCCCTCATGACCGATATGGACGACGAGACCATCCGCAGCCGTGTCGCCGAGGCCCTGGCGGCTGTTCCCCATGCCATCGGGGTCAACAACCACATGGGTTCCCGTTTCATGGAGGACGAGGCCCGGCTGAGGGTCGTGATGGAGGAACTCGCGAAGAGGGGACTCTTTTTCGTGGACAGCCGGACCACCGCCGCCTCCCGGGGAAAGGAGGCGGCCGCCAGCGCCGGCGTGCCCTTTGCTGCTCGGGCCGTCTTCATCGACCACAAGCGGGGTTACGAGGCGGCCCTGGCGAACCTCGTCCCACCGAACGATGGCCGCAGGAGAGGCCGACCGGTGCTCATGATCGGCCACCCCCATCCGGAGACGATTCGGGCTCTCGGCCGGTTCGCCTCCCTCCGGTGGGAAGGGACGGCCACGGTGATTCCCCTGTCGGCCTA
>CAYOGU010000151.1:0-8689 GCA_964403345.1 uncultured Syntrophus sp.
AACCGGGTGGTGACGAAGTTTCTCGATTACGCCCGGCCCTACCGGCCGGAGATGCGCCCCCGTTCCGTCAACGCCGTGATCGAAAAGGCCCTGGCCGTAATCGAAGCGGACAGTCTCTCCTCCCGGATCGAGATCCAGTGGGAACTCCACCCCCACCTGCCCCCGGTTCCCATGGACCAGGAGCAGATCCACCAGGTCATCCTCAACATCGCCATTAACGCCGTCGAGGCGATGCCCGAAGGCGGCACGCTCACTGTCCGCACCTCCCGAATCGAGAGCGATACCGGCGACGCGGTCGCGATCGCCATCCGGGACACAGGTCATGGGATTCCAAGGGAGGCGCTCAAGGATATCTTCACCCCCTTCTTCACCACCAAGGAGCGGGGAGTCGGGCTGGGACTGGCAGTCTGCGAGCGGATCATCCGGAGTCACGGCGGCAAGATCCGGGTGAAATCGATCCCCGGACAGGGAACCATCTTCCTCATCCGCCTGGAAACATTGGAATGAGGGATTGACGGTAGATGAAAGGAAAGGACATCACCCCCATGAAGGGCGCCAAGATCCTCGTCGTGGACGACGAGCTGAACATGCGGATGGTCCTCAAGGCCATGCTGAAGAAGGAGGGATACGAGGTCACTACGGCCGCCGACGGCATCGAGGCCCTGGAGATCCTCGGCCGGGAGAAGGTCGCCGTCGTCGCCACGGATCTCAGGATGCCGAGGCTCGACGGGATGGGCCTTCTCGAGAGGATACTGAAAGAGGACCCTTCCCTGCCGGTGATCATGATGACCGCCTACGGCACCGTCGCCAATGCCGTCGACGCCCTGAAGAAGGGGGCCTTCGATTACCTGACCAAACCCTTCGAGCAGGACGAACTCAAGATGATCATCCTCAAGGCCGTCAAGACCCGGATGATGGGCGACGGAGACTTCAGGGCGGCGGCCGGGGAAGAGGACCCCTACCAAATCGTCGGGGTCAGCCACCGCATGGCCGAGATCCACGAGATCATCCGCAAGGTCTCTCCCACCACGACGACGGTCCTGATCACCGGGGAGACGGGAACGGGGAAGGAATTGATCGCCCACGCCATCCACCGGAACAGCACCCGGAAAGACCAGCCCTTCATCAAGATCAACTGCGCCGCCATCGCCGAGAACCTCATGGAGAGCGAATTGTTCGGCTACGAGAAGGGCGCCTTCACCGGCGCCGTGACCACCAAGCCGGGGAAATTCGAGCTGGCGCATCGCGGGACCTTGTTCTTGGACGAGGTGGGCGAAATCCCAAGAGAAATGCAGGCGAAGCTCCTCCAGGCGATTCAGGACCAGAATTTTGAACGGGTGGGCGGCCTCAAGACGATCGCGGTGGACGTACGCCTCATCGCGGCGACGAACCAGAATCTCCAGCAGGAGATCCGCGAGGGGAGGTTCCGGGAAGACCTCTTCTACCGCCTGAACGTCTTTCCCATCCAAGTCCCGCCCCTCCGGGAACGCCCCGAGGATATCCTGCCGCTCTGCGAATACTTCATCGGGAAGTTCAACCGGAAACTCTCGCGATCCGTCGAGGGGATCGACCCGGAAGTCCGGGAACGCTTCTTGGCTTATGCCTGGCCGGGCAACATCCGGGAGTTGGAACACCTGATCGAGCGGATGCTCCTGATGGCGGAGGAACCGCTGCTCACGATGAAGCTCCTCCCCGCAGAGTTCTCGGCTGAAGCCGGGCGGGAAACCCTCCCCTCCGGGGGACTGCCGGGAGAGGGCGGACGGGACGTGCTGAAGAGCCACATGGAGGAGATGGAGCGGCAGATCATCGCCCGCTGCCTCGAGGAGTCCGGGGGCAATGTCACGCGGGCAGCCGAAAAGCTGGGACTGAGCCGCAAGGGCCTTCAGCTCAAGATGATCAAGCACCACCTCCGCAAGAAGGAGGAATGAACCCGCCCCGTCAAAACCTTGACGATATCGACACTCCCGGAGGTTGTCGGATTGGGGATACGTGGACTTCCAGGTGGATAGTTTCAGGCCCCGCGGCATCTCAAGCGTTTGCACCTACTCCGGGAACCCGGCCGCCGATATCCTCAGGAGACGGGTCGTGGACGCCTATGCGGCCAAACGTTACCTTGCCAGTCTGCCCTTCGTCGCCCCGGGCCGGATCGCCGTCAAGGACTGGTCTCACGGCGGCTCGACGACCCTCCAGGTCCTCAGTTCCAAAACGGCGGATCCCTTCCGGGCCACCGTCGCCTTTTGTCCCGGTTGCCGAAGTCCCCTCACCGGTCTGAACGCCCCCCTGCTGATCCTGATCGGCGGAGCGGACGACTTGACCCCGGCCGACCGCTGCGAGGCGATGATGCCCCGTGAACCGGCAGCTGCTGTGACCCTGAAGGTCTATCCGGGGCCCACCACGGCTTCGACACCCCTGGCGCCAACAGGGATACACAGGGATCCCGAGGCATGCACCGCATCCAACACCACCCCGAGGCCGAGGCGGACGCGATCTTGCAGGTGCGGACCTTCCTAGAAACCCGTCTTAGATAGAATCGGGAAAAGACCCTGGGCTCAGGAACACAGTTTGTAACTGCGCTGTATCTCCCTGGGCAGGGGGACCCCCTGGCCTGTGCTCATCAGACGACGATTCTCCAGGATCAGGGGATCGATGATTTCCCCGCAGAAGAGGCATTTATAACCCCAGAACCGTTCGCTGGTATCGCGGAATTGGTCAGGGAACATGGCACCGCCGCAGCGGTCGCATTTCAGGATTATTGATTTTCCCATTGCAGGGCCTCCAGTCCGGTTGGTTGGAAAGCTGTAACAAGGGACCATTGACTTCGCTCTCACAATAGTGCGGACAGCAGTCTGATACAATGAGGACAAAACAGCGGCTTATTGGTAGGGAAAACCTATGACTCTTTTTCTCCTTGACAGTTTTTTTCAAGATTGGTATAAGGTTGATATATAATATATTACACAAAAGCATGGTCATCAAACACATCGCATTGATCCGCGCGCAGCCTTTTTTTGCCTGACGGGCGTGGCCTTGACGATTCCAGGAGGCACCGTCCGAGAGGGTTTAACTTTTTTCTTTAACCTCAAACGCAAGGAGGGAGTCATGAGCAGAACGCGTATCCCGTGGTTGTCCCTGGCAGTGGTCGTATTGTTCGTCCTCGTCGCAACACAGGCGTGGGCTGCGGAAAAACCCAAGGATTATCCCTTGAAGCCTGTCACGATCCAAATCGGCTTCGGTGCCGGTGGCAGCAGCGATGTCGGGGTCCGGCTCCTGGCCGAATCCCTCAAGAAGGTCATCGGACAGCCCGTCCTGGCAGAGAACAAGCCGGGTGCCGGCGGCCAGGTGATGTGGACCGATTTCAAGAACAACGCCAAACCCGACGGCTATACCCTGGCCCTGATCAACGTCCCACAGCTTCAGACCGTCGTCTTCGACGCCTCCAGAAAGCCCCTGTTCACCATGAAGGATTTCCAGCCCGTAGCGAACCACGTGCAGGATCCAGGTGCAATCCTGGTCAGGAAGGACAGTCCCTATAAGACCCTGGAGGACCTGCTCGCCGACGCCAAGGCGCGGCCGGGACAGGTGAAGGCCTCCACCACGGGGATCGGGAGCGACGACCACCTGGCCCTCTTGGACGTTCAGCGCCAGGCCAAGGTCACGTTCAACATCATTCATCTGAAAGACACCCCGACGGCCATGACGCGGGTCCTAGGCGGCCACACGGACGTGAATTTCGACAATGTTGGCGGTTTCCTGCCTTCAGTCGAGTCCGGCCTGGCGCGGATCTTGGCAGTAATGATGGAGAAGCGGTACCCCGATTTGCCAAACGTGCCCACCTTCAAGGAGAGAGGCTTCGACCTGGTCTCCTCATCGACCCGCGGCTACGTGTTCCCGGCCGGGACCCCGATAGAGATCGTCCGGTACATGGAACAGTCCATCAAGAAGGCGATGGAAGATACTGAACACATCGAGAAGATGAAAAAAGCGGGACTCACCCTGAAGTTCATGGGCATCGAGGAGTTCAGCAAATTCCTCGAAGGCCAGAACGAACGAGCCAAATCGCTTATCGCCGAGTACCGCAAATGAGCAAGGTCAATACCATCGTCTGGGGGCTGCTGGTCGCCTTCGGGGCGTTCATCGTCCACGAGTCCCTGGGCCACAGCTACTACGGCTCCGATTTCGGACCGGGCCCCGGGTTCTTTTCATTCTGGCTGGGGATCCTGCTGATGGCGCTGTCCCTCGTCCAGATCATCCTGATATGGCGCCGGCCGGCGGATCCCCTGCCGGCCGGCTTCATCCCCGATCGGGAAGGCGTCAACCGCATCCTGAGCATCCTGTTGGCGCTTGCGGCATCGCTGGCATTGATGAACACCCTGGGGTTCTGCCTGACCATCATGGGATTTTGCATCTTCCTGTTGCGCAGGCTGGGACACCAGCCCTGGTGGCTCACCCTGGTCCTCTCCGTCGCGGCCGGTTTCGGCACCTTCTACCTGTTCGGTCTGCTGCAGGTGATGCTGCCGAAGGGATTTTTAGAATTCATCTAGTAGGGAGGAAGGCCTTTGGAGGCACTACAGCATCTGTTGATGGGCTTCGTCACGGCGATGTCCCCCATGAACCTCTTGTTCGCCACCATCGGCTGCATCCTGGGGACGCTGATCGGCGTCCTGCCGGGCCTGGGACCGGCAGCAGGGACGGCTCTTCTCATCCCGATCACCTTCAGGTTGGACCCCACCGCAGCGATCATCATGCTGGCAGCGATCTACTACGGGGCGATGTACGGGGGGACCATCACATCGGTCCTCATCAACGTCCCGGGTGAGGCGGCCAGCGTGGTAACCTGTCTGGACGGCTACCAGATGGCCAAGCAAGGCCGGGCTGGGGCGGCCCTGGGAGTGGCAGCAATCGGATCCTTTTTCGGGGGGACGGTGGCAACCTTCGGTCTCGTCCTGGTGGCGCTCCCCTTGACGCGCTTCGCCCTGAAATTCGGCTCCCCGGAGTACTTCTCGCTCCTCCTGGTCGGACTCTCCCTGGTCATGGGGTTGGCCGGCAAGTCCCTAACCAAGGCCCTGGTCATGGGGATCCTCGGCCTGGTCTTCTCCTTCGTCGGGGTGGACCCCGTCGAGGGAGCGCCGCGCTTCACCTTCGGGATCGCGCCCCTGATGGACGGGATCCGGTTCGTCCCGGTGGTCATGGGTTTCTTCGGGATCGGGGAGATCCTGATGAATGCCGAGAAGTCCCTGGCAGGCGTCATGGCCGACAGCGGGAAGGTTTCCTCTTTCTTCCCGCGGCGGGACGAATGGTGGATCTCGGTCAAATCGATCATACGGGGGACGGCACTGGGGTTCTTTCTGGGGCTGATCCCCGGAACGAATTCCGCCGTCGCCTCCTTCATGTCCTACTCAATCGAGAGGAAGTTTTCGAAGCATCCGGAGAAGTTCGGGACGGGCGTGATCGAGGCGGTGGCGGCGCCGGAGACGGCCAACAACGCTTACGCCAACGCCGCGTTGATCCCCCTGTTCACGCTGGGACTCCCGGGATCGCCCACCATCGCCATTCTGATGGGAGCCCTGATCATGAACGGCCTGACGCCGGGGCCGCTCCTGTTTTCCCAGCATGCCGGTTTCGTCTGGGCGGTGATCGCAAGCCTCTACATCGGAAACGTGATCCTGCTGATTCTTAATCTGCCTCTCGTCGGCTGGTGGGCCAAACTGCTCAGGATCCCCTACAACATCCTGATGGTATTCATCCTGGTTTTCTGCATCATCGGGGCCTACAGCCTCAACAACAGCCTCTTCGACATCGGAATGATGATTGCCTGCGGCGTGATGGGCTACTTCTTCAAGAAGCTGGATTTTCCCCTGGCCCCGGCGATCCTGACATTGATCCTCGGTCCCCTGATGGAGCAGAGCCTGCGGGAATCCCTGTCCATTTCCCAAGGGGACTACAGCATCTTCGTCACCCGTCCGATCTCGCTCTTCTTCCTCGTCGTCGCGGCGGTCATCCTGGTTACCTCGGCCTGGCAGGCCTGGCCGTCGGCCGTGCGAGACGAAAGCAAGGAGGCCGAGGTCTAGGACGCGGCCTGCGGCCCTACCCGGCCGGAACCAGGTACTCCGGCTTGCGTCCCTCCAAGACGTCCAAGACGCCCCGGGCCACCATCGTGGCCATGTTGTAGAGGCTCTCCTGGGTCATCGCCCCCAGGTGCGGGGTGACGATGACGTTTTCCATGTGGAGGAGCGGGTTCCCCGGACGGGGCGGCTCGGGGTCGAAGACGTCGGTGGCCGCCCCGGCGATCCGTCTTTCCTTCAGGGCGGCGAGCAGAGCGGCTTCGTCCACGATCGTGCCGCGGGCCGTGTTGATCAGGTAGGCCCCCGGCTTCATCAGGGCCAAGGTACGCGCGTTGATCAGGTGCCGCGTCCCTTCCCCGCCCGAGCAGTTCACGCTCACGAAGTCGCATTGGGGAAGCATCGCATCGAGGCTTTCCGCCTTCCTGACGCCGTATCCGGCCATCGTCGTTGCATCGACGTAGGGATCACAGCCCAGGACGCTCATTCCGAAGGCGGCGATCATTTTTTTCGAGATCGAGGAGCCGATCCTCCCCACCCCGACCACCCCGAGGGTCTTTCCCCAGATATCGAAGCCGACCAGGCCCCGGTCCCGGGCCATGATGGACATGGTGACCGTCTCGCTGAGGAGTTCCTCCGACTGCATGGCGGCATTGGCCACAGTGACCCGCCGGGCGAGGGCGATGATCAGGCCGATGGCCAGCTCCGCCACGCTCTCCGTGTTGGCCGCAGGCGTGTAGACGACCGGGATTCTCAGTTCGGCCGCGGCCTTTGTATCGACAGTGTCGTAGCCGACGCCATGCCGCCCGATGACGGCCAGTTTCGGCGCGGCCTCCATGATCTGCCGGGTAATCTTCGTGTTTCGCACCACCAGGGCGTGGCAATCGCCGATGGCCGCCAGGATGCCTTCCAGATTCTGCGGCTTCGGGAAGACCAGTTCGGCCTTTTCGGCCATCATCTTCTCGCCTGCCGGATGGATATGTTCGACCAAGAGTATCTTTTTCATAGCAAACCTCAATTCGAAAGGGACCGCCGCTCCAACAGACCGGCAAATGGACCCTCTTATTTTCGGGATCGTCGGAATGATTCGCCGATCCCTTCACCCGCCGGCGTTTCCGGTTGGGACCTCTGCTGGCCGCTGTGCGGCCACCGGTGCAGCGCCCCCGAGTCCGGCGGAATGCGCGGCACTATACGCGCCAGGGCCGTCGATGTCAAATGACCAATTTTCATAGGTATTTTTCGTAAAACGACTTGGTCGGGTTATTCTCCCCGGGAAGGCCCCGATCTCCAAAGGGATCCGGAAGCCGGCAGGATACAGAGGGAACAGGGGGCGAGGAAACAGAGTTGCAGGGTCGGGCAGATCCGGCGGAAGGCACCGATCGGGAGGGGCCACCCGCGGCATCCAGGGTACAGGACCGGAGGCGACAGCGGGGCGTTCCTCCAGGGCCTTACCGGGACCGGTACTTCCGGTTGTGGCGGCGCAACTCTTCGGCCATCCTTTCAACAAGAATTGCCGACAGGATCTTTTTTTCCACGAAATATTTTCCGATCTTGGGCTGCAACAGCCGTTGCCTCCGGAGGAGGACCCGGATCTCGTCGGGCATCAGATCCCCTCTGCGCAGGGCCGTGTCGCCGAACTTCTCCCCCCGCTGGCGATCCTTCAGGATATCCCGGACCGCCGCCTCGGTCAGCCACCCCCAGCGCACGGCGAGGTTGCCCACCAGGGGCCTCTGGATCTTCTGCCAGACGATGGCCTCAATCAATTGCCGATAGGAGATATGCCCGTAATAATAGATGTATTGTCCGAAGAGAAGCTCCCGCTTCGGCACGGATCCTTTGAAGAGGGGCCCCCGGAATCCCTCCGGGCACGTGCCTTTCCGCTTCGTCTGGGTTTGGGCCCTGGGACGGGGACGGGCCTTCGGCGGGGAATCCTCGATCAGTTTGAACCGGAGGGGATTCTCCAGGTATTGGGAGAGTTCCTGGTAGGCGGCGTTGACGGCCTTGAACTGCTCCTCCAGATCGACGGTGGAGCGTTCCAGGGCAACGGCCCGGTCCGGATGGGTTTCCAGGGCCCTCTGCCGGTAGACGGCCTTGAGCCCCGGCAACTGCAAATAGCGAAGGAAATCGGCGGAGACGTCAATCTCCGATCCGAAGAGGATATGGCAGGCCTTGTACAGATCCGATGCGCAGACTTCCGTTTCCATCAGCCCTTATCGCCCATCCTCCATGCCTTGGATATCGGCCAAGAGCCGCGGCACGCGGCACCTGAATCGCGACCCCTGCGTATCCCAATACCATGAAACCCGCGCCATTGCACCCCAAAATGAATGCCCAAACCGGATTTCGTGGCGTATACCCGTCACTGAAATACATTCAAGATTCATTCCTCTTTCAGCCCCTGGAACGAATTCCCACAAAAAAAGCGGGGCCTCCCGAGGACCGGGCAAGGCCCGCACCCGGCCCACTCGGAGAGAAGCCCCGCATAACAACTACTTAACCAGTCCAGCCGCGTTTGACCCATCCCTCCTAGGGCTCAATCCGGGTTCCCAGGACCTTCAGGAGGCCGCCAGCCATGCCGGATGGGCCGGCCAAGCCGGAGCCGTCACAAGATTGCCGTCCACGTGGACCTG
>CAYOGU010000152.1:0-8653 GCA_964403345.1 uncultured Syntrophus sp.
ATCGGGACCGTTTCGTCCTATCGGCCGGCCACGCCTCGATGCTCCTGTATGCCGTCCTTTATCTGACCGGCTATGACCTTTCCCTGGAGGACCTGAAGGCCTTCCGCCAGTGGGGGAGCAAGACCCCCGGCCATCCCGAACGCCGCCATCCGCCCGGTGCGGAAATGACGACAGGGCCCCTGGGACAGGGATTCGCCGCCGCGGTGGGGATGGCCCTGGCCGAGGCGCATCTGGCGGCCCGTTTCAACCGGCCAGGGCATGCGATCGTGAATCATTTTACCTACGTCTTCGCCAGCGACGGCGACCTCATGGAGGGGCTCTCGGCCGAGGCTGCGGCCCTGGCGGGTCATCTGGGCCTGGGGAAACTCATCGTCCTTTACGACGACAACCGGATCTCGCTGGCTGGCTCCACGACCCTGTGCTTCACCGAGGACATCGATGGCCGTTTCGCCGCCGCGGGCTGGCAGGTGATCCCCGTGGCGGACGGGAACGACGTAGCCGCTGTGGACCGGGCCATCGGCGAAGCGAAGGCCGACGGGTTCCGACCCTCTCTCATCCGCCTGAGGACCACGATCGGCTGCGGGGCCCCGTCCAAGCAGAACACCAGCGCCGCACACGGTGCCCCCCTCGGGGCCGACGAGGTCCGCGCGGCCAAGCAGAACCTTGGCTGGCCGCCCGATGAGGCCTTCTTCGTTCCCGATGAGGTCCTGGCCTTCTACCGCCAGGCGGGAGGGCGGGGCCATGACCTGCAGAAGACCTGGAACGAGGCCTTCGGCCGTTACAGGGCCGAGTACCCGGCCGAGGCGGCCGAGTTCGAACGGGTCATGAGAGGGGAGCTCCCGGCCGGATGGGAGGAGGCCCTCCCCTCCTATCCGGCCGGCACGAAGGACGTGGCCACGCGCAAGACCTCCGAGACGGTCCTGCAGGCGGTCGCGGCCCGGATCCCGGAACTCGTGGGAGGCTCGGCGGATCTGAATCCCTCCACCTTTACCTGGCTCAAGGGGATGGGAGATTTCCAGAGGCCTGGCGAACCGCCCGCCTGCCGGGAGGGGGCGATCGGCGGGGAGTGGGGCTATGGAGGCCGGAACATCCACTTCGGGGTGCGGGAGCACGCGATGGGGGCGATCGCCGGCGGAATGGCCCTTCACGGGGGACTCCTCCCCTTCACGGGGACCTTCTTCACCTTTGCCGACTACATGCGGCCTTCGATGCGCCTGGCGGCTCTGATGGGACTTCGGGTCATCTACGTCTTCACCCACGACAGCGTCGGCGTCGGCGAGGACGGCCCCACCCACCAACCCATCGAGCAGTTGATGAGTCTGCGGGCGATCCCTGGGCTGTCGGTTATCCGCGCCGCCGACGCCAACGAGACGGTGGAGGCCTGGCGGGCGGCCCTTCTCAACACCGGCGGCCCCACGGCCCTTATCTTCACCCGCCAGAACCTGCCCGTCCTGGACCGGGGCCAGTTCGCCCCGGCATCGGGCCTGAGGCAGGGCGGCTATATCCTTTGGGAGTCGGCGGCGGATCCCGAGGCGATCCTCATCGGGACCGGTTCGGAGATCGAGATCGTCCTGGCGGCCGGAAAAAGGCTTGCTACAGAGGGGATCCGCGTCCGCGTCGTCTCGCTGCCGAGCTGGGACCTCTTCGACCGCCAGCCGCAGGCCTACCGGAACCGGGTCCTGCCCCCGGCCGTCCGGGCGAGGGTCGCCTGCGAGGCGGGGGTCCGGCTGGGATGGGAGCATTATGTCGGCCTGGAGGGGGCCGTGGTGGGGATCGACCGTTTCGGCGCCAGCGCCCCCTACAAGACCATCTACGAAAAGTTCGGGATCACCGCCGAGACGGTGGCCGCGGCCGCCAAGGGCCTCCTGGGCCGGTAGGATCCGTCCGTCCGGCCCTGTAGGCAGCCTCTAGGGGTGTTCCAGTCATTCGATACCGATTCACTGGTCTTGGGTATCGAGGGAGGAGGACCACGATGACGGCGAAGATGACGTTTCGCCCGGCTTCCTGCCGGGAGGTCGAGGAAGAGGCCCGCAGGGCCCTTCGGGAAGGCCGGATCGTCGAGCGGATGCGACAGAGGGACCATACCCTTTGGAAACCGGACCCACGGGAGATCTCCGACCGTCTCGGCTGGTTGCAGAGCCCGATGACCATGGCGGACAGGCTTCCGGAGATCGGCGCCTTCGTGGAGGACGTGCGCGCCGAGGGGTTCCGTTTCGTCCTGCTGCTCGGGATGGGGGGATCGAGCCTCGCCCCGGAGGTCTTCCGGAGGATCTTCGGCTCGGCCCCGGGTTTCCTCGACCTTGCCGTTCTGGACAGCACGGACCCGGGGGCCGTTCTCGGATTCGCCGAACGGCTCGACTTGAACCGGACGCTGTTTATCGTCTCCACAAAGTCCGGGGGGACCGTGGAAACTTTTTCCTTTCTCCGGTACTTCTATAACCTGGCCGCAGACCGATTGGGCGCCGGCGAAGCGGGGAGGCATTTCGCGGCGATCACCGATCCGGGGAGCGCTCTGGCCGAGCTCGCCGCGGCGCGCCGTTTCCGCCACTCGTTCCTCAACGATCCCGAGATCGGCGGCCGCTATTCGGCCCTCTCCTTCTTCGGCCTGGTCCCGGCGGCTCTGATCGGGATGGATACGCGACGCTTACTGGAGAGGGCTGTGGCCGCGGCGCTGCAGGAATTCTCGGAGGAGAAGCGTCCGGAGGCGGCGAGCGGCGCCGCTCTCGGCGCCCTGCTTGGGGGATTGGCCGGACAGGGGCGCGACAAGCTGACCTTCGTCTTTCCCCCGTCCATTGCCCCCTTCGGCGACTGGCTGGAGCAGCTCATCGCCGAAAGCACGGGCAAGGAGGGGCAGGGGATCCTGCCCGTCGTCGGGGAGGAACTGGGAGGACCGGAGGCATACGGACCGGACCGTTGTTTTGTTTGTCTGCACGTGGGCGATGATGAAACCGGCGGGGAGAAACTCCGGGCCCTCGCGGCGGCGGGGCATCCCGTCGTCGATCTGAGGATCTCAGACTCCTACGGTTTGGGCGGGCAGTGCTTTCTCTGGGAGGTGGCGACGGCCGTGGCCGGGGCGCGGCTCGGGATCAACCCTTTCGATCAGCCCGACGTGGAGTCGGCCAAGATCCTCGCCAGGCGGATGATTGCGACGTACCGCGAGAGAGGGGAGCTTCCCCTGGAGGCGCCGGCCCTTCGAACGCCGGACATCACCGTCTACGGTTCCGCTCCGGCGGCGGAAGCGGGGGGCTGCCTGGCCGCATTCCTGGAAGGGGCCGCGGCGGGTGCCTATGCGGCGATCCAGGCCTTTGTGATGCCTGCACCCCAGACCGGAGAAGCCCTGGAGAGGCTCCGCCGCGCCATCCGGACGCGTTTCCGCCTTGCCGCGACCGTTGGCTACGGGCCCCGCTTCCTCCATTCCACAGGCCAGCTCCACAAGGGCGATGCGGGGAAAGGGCTCTTCATCCAACTGACGGCGGACGACGCCCGCGACGTTCCGATCCCCGATGCGCTCGGGGAGGCGGCCTCGTCGCTGAGCTTTGGGGTTCTCAAGGCGGCGCAGGCATTCGGCGACCGCCAGGCCCTCGCCGATGCCGGCCGCCGCGTGATCCGCTTCCACTTGCACGGCGATCCCGTCGGCGGGATCCGGCGCTTGGCCGGGGCCCTCGGGGGGTAGATCGTCCCCGGCGATCGGAGTCCCCTCTTGGGCGGTCTTCCCCTGGGGTCGGCGCCTCGCAGGGGGACGGGAGAACCGATCCAGGCTCTGCTCGCTGCCGATCGCCCGGTCGAAACGGCGGAAGAAGAATAAAGAGGTCGAGGCCTGTCAGGTCCGACATGGCGGCGGGTTGCAGGGTTCACTGCTTTGCGTATAATCTCCGGAACAGGCTCCCGGTCCGCGCTCCCGCGGCGGAGGTGATGCACGAAGCCCAAATAGCGGTTCCGGCGGCGGGATTTCGGCGTTCCGGGGCCGGAGAATGAGGAGGAAACGGGGATGAAGGTCAGCAGCGTGGCCCAGATGAGAGCGATGGACCGGCAGGCCGTCGAAACGTTCGGGATCCCGGAGGAGATCCTCATGGAGAACGCCGGAAGGGCCTCCTTCGAGGTCCTCTCCCGGGAGTTCGGCGTGGCGGGCAGGAGGATCGTCCTTTTCTGCGGCGCCGGGAACAACGGTGGCGACGGCTTGGTCGTGGCGCGGCACATCCTGGCCGAGGGGGGGACGCCACGGGTGTTCCTGTTCAGCGATCCCTCGCGTTTCAAGGGGGCGGCCAAGACCAACTGGGAAACCCTTCGGAAGCTCCCCATTGAGGCGACCCGGGTCGACCGGGTCTCGGCTCTGAGGTCCGCAGTCCTCCACTGCGACGGGATTGTCGACGCCCTCTTCGGGACGGGCCTCGACCGCGAGGTGGAAGGGGCCTACCGGGATGCGATCGACTTGATCAATTCCAGCGGCCGGCCGGTCGTGAGCCTCGACATTCCCTCCGGCGTCCACGGGGACACGGGAGCAGTGATGGGTGCGGCCGTCCGGGCGGACCATACCGTGACCTTCGGCCTGCCGAAATTGGGGAACCTCCTCTATCCAGGCTTTGAACTGGGCGGGACGCTCCACCTCTGCCGCATCTCCTTTCCCCCTGCCCTCGATGAGGACGATGCGCTCCAGATCGAGACGAACGGCTTCATCCCCCTGCCGCCCCGTCCGCAAACGGCCCACAAGGGATCAATGGGCGACTGCCTCTTCATTGCCGGCGCCGCCGGCTATTTCGGCGCTCCCTACTTCGCTGCCATGTCCTTTCTCAAAGCGGGGGGCGGATACGCGCGACTGGCCGCCCCCCGGTCGATGACCCCCTTTCTGGCGGTCCGGGGGAGCGAGATTGTCTTCGTCCCCCAGGCGGAAACCCCCGCGGGTGCCCTCTCCCCGGCCAACCGGGAGGGGCTCCTGGAACTGTCCGGGCGGGTCGATTGGGTCGTGATCGGCCCCGGCCTGTCGCTGGATTCCGGGACCCAGCAACTCGTCCGGGAGATGGCCGCCGCCGTGGACAAACCCCTTCTCGTGGACGGCGACGGAATCACGGCACTGGCCGAACATCCGGAGATCCTCCAGGGACGGAGGGCGCCGACGGTCCTGACCCCCCACCCCGGGGAGATGGCGCGGCTCACGGGTCTTACCGTCGACGAGATCGAAAGGGGAAGGATCCCCTGCCTCCAGGAGGCTGCGGGACGCCTCGGGGCCTGGATCGTTCTCAAGGGAGCCCATTCCCTGATCGGGACGCCCGAAGGACGCGTCTTCATCAACCTGAGCGGGAATGCGGGAATGGCGACGGCCGGGGTGGGTGACGTCTTGACCGGCACGATCGCGGCCATGTCCGGCCTCGGGCTTCCCACAGAGGATGCGGTCCGAAAGGGGGTCTACCTCCACGGCCTGGCGGGCGACCTGGCCGCGGCGGACAAGGGCCAGGACGGGATCACCGCCCAGGACGTCCTCAACTACCTCCCTTATGCGCTCAAACAGGACCGCGAGGGGATCGACGAGGCACTGGCCCTGCGCTATGAGGTCCCCCTGGTCGGGTAGGACATGGCAAGGCCGCGGCGCATCGGGCGGCGGGAGATGGCGATCCCGGCGGAAATCGCTGGTGGATTGCGAAGATAAAATGGCTGGACTTCTCCAGGATCGGGATGGTATAAGCGACCGCCGTTTCATGAGGACCCCAGCGTCACCGCTTGCCGAAAGGAGTGCCCTATGAAGAGGGTGGTTGCGTTTTTGACCATCAGCATCTTTGCGGCCGCCGTCATGGTCTTTGCCGCCGGAGAGTCCAAGCCGCCGCTGAGGCCTTCCCAGGTCCTGATGCAGGCGCGTGCCGTCTGGATGGCTGCCATGAACAAGAACCTCGGGGACACGAAGCTTCCTGCGAGCAAGGGCCAGGTGGACACGAAGGCGGACGCGAGCAAGGGTCCGGTTGACACGAAGGCCGAGGCGGACAAGAACACCGGGCCCAAGAAGTTCGAGGCGATCGCCAAGGACGCCACTGCCATGGCCGCCGAGGCCCAGAAGACCGCGGGCGGTCTGACCGACCCGCCGGCCAAGGAGATCACCCTGTCCATGGCGGCCCTGTCCAGGGAACTTTCCACTGCCGCCGCCAAGAAGGACGGGGACGCCGTCAAGATCAAACTGGCTGAGATCAGGGCCAAGTGCAGCGAGTGCCACGCCAAGGTCCGCGACAAAAAATGACGGAAAGACGGGAAGGAACGATCGATTACGCGAACGGCCGGACAAGCCCCGGCCGTTTTTTTACATCCTGCTCCCTGTGGATTTCTCTCCAGCGGGGACCTGTGGCCTAAGGGCGCTTGGACTCGCGCAGCCCCGGTTGGGGCGGTCTGCATGGCGTTTCCCTTTACGAGCCGTCCTTCAGCTCCTGCAGGGCCTTGATGATCTCTTCCCTGCCGGTGATGGTCCTTTTTCCGCCCGGCCCGACGATGACGCAGGTGGGGGTGGACTGGATCCGGTCCTCCTTCAGGAAGTTGCCGTAAGCCTTGAAGGCCGGGGCCGTGTCGAGTTGCTTGAGGGGAATCCCCCTGCGCTTCAGAAAATCATCCAGGGCCGAAGGGGTCCTGATCTCCTGGCCAGCCGCCTCGAAGAGGGCGGCGCGCACCCGAAGGACCAGACCGATCCCTCCGCCCTGCTCCGCGTTGAGCGCCGAGAGGAAACGTCCGGCGTAGAGGACCGTCTCGTCGTGGACCGGCGTATCGACGAAGGTGACGCGGATGAGGTCCCTCTCCACCAGGGCCGCGATGCGGGCCGCCACCTCCGCCTCTTCGGCACGGCAGGGCTCGCAGAAGTAGTCCGTGTAGATCCGGACCTCCACGGGACCCCGGCCGTAGGAGGGGGTCGGGGTGTCGACGGCCGCGGACGGCGCCGTCGTGCCAGAGAAAGCCAAAAGGAAGAAGATCAGGCCTGCACAGGCGGCCAGGGCTGCGGTTCCCCTTCTGGCGGCATCGAAGTGGACCACGAAGGCCGCCAGGACCGTGACGGCGAAGGCCAGGCAGTAGGGACAGTAGACGCCAGCCCGGATCTGGTAGGCGATCAGGAAGGTCTCCCCGCCCAGCCCGAAGGCCAAAAGGAGCATGCAGAAGAACGTCCTCCCCAGAAGGGCCAGGGCGAGGATCACGGCCATATAGAAGATCCCCGCGAACTTGAGGTCCACACCCAGGATGTCCCCCTTGAGGTAGCTGCAGGAGCCCAGGCACAGGGCGTAGGCCACCATGACGGCGATGCCAGTCAGGCAAAGAACCGCGGTGAGGATGCGCCGATTCCTCTGGATAAATGGCATCATGGCTCTGAAATCTCCTTTTTGATGGTGGTCCCCCCCCCTCAGCCGCCCTTGCGACAGCCTTAAGGGGTTTTGGGCGGGCTCACCAGCAGAAGCGGCCGTTCTCGTAGATGGTCACACGATCCCCCGTGGCCAGGTGGGCCGTGACCCGCTTGTCCTCCGTGTTCACCAGGTCCCAATGGAGGGCCGAGTCGTTGAATCCGAGCCTCCGTTTGAGCGTCCTGTTCATTTCGGCCGGATCGCCGGCATAGGTGTCCGTGTAGGAGGCCCCGACGGCGATATGGCAGTTCCCGTGTCTTCCGCCGAAGTTCTCATCGAAGAGGGTGTCGGCCATGAACCGGTCGATCCTGGAGAAGCGCCGGTCCGTGAGGGAGAACTCGCCGATCCGCGCCGCCCCCCGGTCCATCCTGAGCTGCTTGGCGACGAATGCGCTGCCGGTCTCGGCTTCGATCCCGACGGCGGTCCCTTTGACGAACCTCAGGCGTACCCCCTCGACGTAGTTGCCGCTCCGGTAAGACGGAAGATTGGCGTAGTAGGTCCCTTCGGTGCCCCGCCAGTCCGGCGAGGTGAAGAGCTCGAAGCTGGGGATGTTGTGGCCCGAGATCCCCATCCATCGCCGCTTCTGGCCCGGCGTGATCCTGAGGTCGCAACGGGCGGACTCGATATGGAAGAAGGCCGCCTTCAGGCCGCTCAGCCAGCGTTTGATCTCGGCTGCGTCGCGGCGGATCTGTTCCCACTGGCCGACAGGGTCCTCCCGATCCAGGTAACAGGCCCGGACAATCTGACGGCTGTAGATCGCCGGGGTCGTGCGGGCCTGCGCTGCCAGTTCGGTAGTCGGCAGCGTGCAGAGGGTCCATCCGTAGGCCCCCTCCTGTTCGCGGCGCTCCAGAATGTCCCGGAGCGGCTTGCGGGCGACGAGCGCCCGGCCGATCCGGCCCGGATCGATGTCCTTCAGATGGGTCAGGGAATCGGGGGCGTGCAGGAAGATCCGTCCGTTGACGGCCTCGCAGAGCTCCCGCTCACCGGGAGGGAGGAAGACGAGTTGCCTGTCGCCGGACTTCCCGTAGAAGGCGCGTTCCATAGGGACACTGAGCCCCGTCCGCTGGACAGGGTTCAGCCCCGCGGCCACGAGCCGCTCGTAGAGGAGCTCCGCCAGGCGCAGGGCAGCACGGTCGTACTGGATGAGGACGATGTCCCGCTTTCGGAACCGGTCCCGCCGGGCGGTTTTCAGGGCCCAGATCAGGACATCGGCGTATCGTTCCAGATAGGTTTCCTTCAGCATCCTGTGTTCTCCCTTCCCCGTCGATCAGGACGGTTTTCCGTAGGGCCGCCGG
>CAYOGU010000153.1:0-8645 GCA_964403345.1 uncultured Syntrophus sp.
CACGGAGCAAGCCATTGCGCTGAACAACATCGCTCTGGGCCGCCGTCTGCTTTCCAGAGGGTCCGTGGGGCTTGACCATGACGCCGTAGTACTCCGGCGTCCCCTGTCCCTTGGGGGCGTACCGTTCGATGTAGCCGGAGCTGCGGCCGTATCCCGAGTAAACCATGGCGGCCTTGCCGGTAGCGAGGTTGGTGAAGGTGTCCAGGTAGCCGTGTCCCAGCCAGCCGGGCGGCAGGACCTTTTCGGTGAGCTTCTTGTAGAAGTCGAGGACCTCGATGACGGGTTTCTCCGTAAAGGTCGGCCGGCCGGTTTTCGAATCGAAGAGCCGGCCGCCATTGGCGTTGGTCAGCTCCCCGAACAGGATGTTGACGAAGAGGGGAACCCCCGGGAGGGAAAGACCGTAGCGGGTGACACGTCCCTTAGAGTCCTTCTCCATCATGGCCTCGGCGACCTTGATGAACTCATCCCACGTTTTGGGAGGCTTCAATCCCTTTTTCTTGAAGATGTCCTTCCGGTAGATGAGCAGGCTGACGTTGGGCGAGTGGGTGACCCCGTAGTATTTTCCATCGAGACGGCAGAGGTTCCGGCAGGCCTCGAAGATGTTGTCCTTGCCGACGGCATTGGCGATGTCCTCCTGCTCCCGGAGGAGTCCCTTCTGGGCAAAGGAGGCGCAGGTGATCGCCTGTCCGTGGCTGACCTCCGGAGGCGCTCCCGCCGCCAGGGCCGCCGTCAGTTTGGCCTCCAGGTCTCCCCAGGCCAACCCTTCCTGCTTGATGGTGACGTCGGAATGGCTCTTCTCGTATTCATCGATGATGCTCTGGAACGCCGCAATCGTTTGGGGTTCCGTTTCCGTATGCCACACACGGACGACCTTTTTCTCGGCTCCCCAGGCAAAGGAAGTCATTCCAAGAACCAGAATTACAAGCAGTATTCCTCTTCTCATGATTTCCCTCCTCATTCTGAACGTTCTGAACGCCAGTCCGATCAAAAAATCCTTTACGTTGGCAACACTCCCGATGGCTTCTACAATATATTGTTATTTCAGATCGTTATACCTCCTTTTCGATAACAGGCCAAAGATTCAAGATGGTTCCCGAACCCATCTCTCCCCACATCGATCATTTCTCCTTTGGACGGACCGCCATCGATGCACTTCCGGAGAAAATCTCCCCTCAACAGGGGGGAGAGCTGATACGGCGGAAACATGGCTATTTTCGCGAGGAATAAGGGAGGATCGTTTCGCCTGTCAAGGGAATTTTTTCCTGACGGCGGAATTCATCACAAAATTATTTTATGTTTACAGTATGTTGCATACATTCATAAAGAACGGTCCGAAGTGGAGCAAAAACCCCCTCCTGTATCCGGCTTGGCAGTCCATCATCATCCCCCCGAAACCGTCTAAGAAATAATATCTTATTAATACAAATAGATACATGATACAAACGTGAATCTATGGTCTGCTGGTTCGACCACCGGACCGACTCGGCAACAAGAAATCTCGATGTATTTATTGATGAATATCAAATTTTTCTCTTTTTGTATCCACGGATGATTCCGATAAATTCCAATAAATATCTTGACACATCGAACGACGGTTGGTATCACTGGTCCACTGGTTCGACCAGCAGACCAAATGGGTATCGCCGATCCCGTCGGACCCATTGACAAAACCAACCTGAAGGCGAGGTAAGCTATGGCACTCGACAGAATCTTCAGCCCGGTCTCCATCGGGACCATGAAATTGGACAACCGCATCGTGATGCCTCCCATGGCGACCAATTTCGCCTCTCCGGAGGGATTCCCAACGGACCGCTTGATCGCCTATTACCGGGAGCGCGCCAGAGGGGGCGTCGGGTATCTCAACACCGAACACACGGGCATCCTGCCCCAGGGAAAGGCCAGCGCGAACATGCTCATGATCAGCAGCGACGAGCACATCATGCCCATGCGGCGTCTGGTCGATGCCGTGCATGAGGTCCTGGGAAAGATCGTCGTCCAGATCAACCACGCCGGCCGGCAGACCTCTTCTGCCGTGACGAAGATGCCGATCGTCGCCCCTTCCCCCCTGCCCGTCACCGAAACGGCGGAGACACCCTGTGAGCTGGCCATCCCCGAAATAGAAGGGATCGTTGAGGCCTTCTCCGCGGCTGCCGAAAGGGTCCAGAAGGCCGGAGCCGACGGCGTCGAGTTGCACATGGCCCACGGCTACCTCCTGTGCTCCTTTCTCTCCCCATTTTCGAATCGCAGGACGGACGCCTACGGAGGGGACCTCGCGGGGCGGTCGAGACTCGCCATTGAGGTCCTGAGGGCCGTACGCAGACGGGTGGGCCGGGACTATCCGGTCATCTGCAGGTTGAGCGGCGACGAGTACGTGGAGGGGGGGTTGAAGATCGACGAGACCTGCCGCATCGCCGGTCTCCTGGAGGAGAACGGGGCCGACGCCCTCCACATATCGGCCTGCAACGCGGCCTCGGGTTATCTGAACCATCCCCCTTATTACGTCGAGGAGTGCGTGTTCGTGCCCCTTGCCGAGGCCGTCAAGACCGTCGTCCGCATCCCGGTCATCACCGTGGGCCGGATCAAGGACCCTGTCAAGGCAGACCGGATCATCCGTGAGGGAAAGGCCGACCTGGTCTCCATGGGCAGGGCCCTGATCGCCGATCCCCACCTTCCCGAGAAGGCACGGGCTGGCCGTTTGGACGAGATCACTCCCTGCATCTCCTGCAACCGTTGCGTCCAATATTTCCGAAAGGGAGGAATGCGCTGCGCCGTCAACCCGGAGGCCGGCAACGAAGAGCCCTTCCGGTTCGCGAAAGCCGCCCATCCCAAAGAGATCTGGATCGCCGGGGGCGGGCCGGGCGGCCTCAAAACCGCAGAGATTGCAGCCCGGAGGGGACACCGGGTGACCCTATTCGAAAAGGCCCTCCAGTTAGGGGGAAAGATGCGGCTTGCCGCCGTACCGCCCAGAAAAGAGGGCCTGCAGGATTTCATCGATTACCTGGAACGGCAGGTCAAGGCGTCGGGCGTAAAGATCGAATTGGGCCGGTCCCTGACGGCGGCCCTTGTGGAAGAAGGGAAACCCGACGCCGTGATCATCGCCACCGGCGCCGTTCCGACCCGTCCCAACTGGCCCGGCATCGAGGAGAGCGGGGCCATTTCCGTCGAGGACATCCTGTCCCGGAAACCGGAGCAGATCGGGCAAAGTGTCCTGATCATCGGCGCCGGCGGGGCCGGATCGGAGGCGGCCGATTACCTCTCGGAGATGGGCCGGAAGGTGACCCTGATCGAAATGCTCGATTCGATCGCCGCAGAACTGGTCACCCACCTCCAGCATTATTTGAAGTTGAGGCTCAAGACCCAGGGCGTGCAGGTCATGACCTCCACGCGCGTGAAAACCCTCGGCAGGGGATCGGCACTCATAGAAGACAAGGACGGGGAAAGGCGGATCGAAGGCTTCGATACGATCGTCATCGCCGCGGGCTGGAAGCCTGATCAGGGCCTCCTGATGGCCCTCAGGGACAAGGTTCCCGAACTGTACGTGATCGGGGATGCCTCAAAGCCCCGAGAGGCCCTTGACGCGGTCTACGAAGGGGAACAACTGGCCGTGTCAATCTGATGCCGGGAAGTGCGCGTTAAAGAGCGCTCCCGCCCGAAGACGGGAGGGATCGCCGGCAAGAAAGGCGGGGAAAATTCGGCGGCCTGGGACTGGAAAACGACAGGGGTCGGGTGTATGCTGAGGGCAATGGAATCTCGCGGGATCAAACCCTAAGGAGTCTCAAGCAGAGATGGAAGCCGACAAGAAGGATCTATTCACCAGCATCAAGACCATCCGGAAGTCCGACAGGGCCTACCAGCAGCTTGTCGCCATTATCAACAACTGCCAGATCATGCCGGGCGAAAAACTCCCGTCGGAGCGGGAGCTGGCCCTGAAGCTCGGCATCAGCCGGCAATCCACCCGGGAGGCCATCTATCGGGCGCAGAGCATGGGGCTCATCGAGGTCCGGCCGGGCGAGGGCAGTTTCGTGGTCTCCTCAGCCCGGGAGATTCTCAAGGACCCCATGAAGGCCCTGCTCGAGGAAGAGGCCGGAAAGATCTTCGACTTCCTGGAAATCCGCAGGGTCATCGAAGGGTGGTGCGCCGCCAGGGCCGCGATTATGGCCACCGAGGCGGATCTGGAAAAGATCCGTACGGCCCTTGAGCAGATGCAGCAGATGGCCCTCACGGATACCCGATGGGACAAGGAGGACACCGATTTCCACATGTTCATCGCGGCCGCATCGAAGAACGTGCTGGCCACCCACATCATGCAGACCTTGAAGGAGAGCTTCGAGGACTATTTCCGCCTCAGGAGGACCACGATCCGGGAGGACAAAACCAAGAAGGGAATCTATCTGCAGCAACACATCGACATCTACGAGGCGATCCGCCGGAAGGATTCCGATCTTTCCCAGATGAAGGTCCTGGAGCATCTGGAAACCATCGAAGAGGTCATCATCGACGACTTGAGGAAGCAACGGCAGGATTGAGCAGTCCAATACGGTCAGGAGGGATTCGATGCGGTTTAAGGACAAGGCGGTGCTGGTCACCGGCGGTGGAAGGGGAATCGGGGCAGCGACAGTCCGGCTATTCGCCAAAGAAGGGGCGAACGTGGGAATCCTCGATCTTTCGGAGAAACATTTCGAGGACGTCGTCCGGCAGGCAAAGGAACGCGACCTCGTGGTGAAGGGCTACGCCGGGGACGTCACCC
This sequence comes from uncultured Syntrophus sp., assembly GCA_964403345.1. Lineage (GTDB taxonomy): Bacteria > Desulfobacterota > Syntrophia > Syntrophales > UBA5619 > JAKAFS01. Next base: position 4,748 of record CAYOGU010000153.1, read on the forward strand.
GGAAGGAACAGATCGAAAGGACCCTGGAGTCCTTCGTCGGCGACTTCGGACGGATCGATGTCCTGGTCAACAACGCCGGGATCTCCATCTCCAGCCCCTTTATGACCAAGACGGCCGAAGAATGGGAAAAGACCCTCCGGATCAACCTGATCGGCGTCTTCCTGTGCGCCCAGGCTGCGGCCCGATACATGCTGAAACAGAAATCGGGCAAGATCATCAACATCTCCTCGATCCGGGGGATCGATCATTGCGGCCGCGCGGGGGTCATCGATTACTGCGCCTCCAAGACCGCGGTCATCGGGTTGACCAAGACCATGGCCAAGGAACTGGCCCCCCACATCAACGTCAACACCGTGGCCCCCGGACACACCAAGACCGAGATGACCAGTTCCCTGCCCGAAGAGGTGAAGCGGAACATGATCGAGGGATCCTATCTCAAGCGGATGGCCGAACCGGAGGACATCGCCAAGGCCATCGCATTTCTCGCCTCCGCGGATGCCGACTTCATCACCGGCCAAATCCTCCTGGTGGACGGCGGATTCAGCCTGAAACAGACCTGACGGGTCCTGTCTTGCAGGCCCCCTGAGATCGACCCCATCATGCGATCCACATACGAGCGCATTCAGACCCTTGAGGGACGCGGAACATCGAAATAGAGGAGGCAACCGGTGGCGGGAATCAGACTGAACAACTTGATCAAGCGGTTCGGAAAGGTGGAAGCGGTTAAGAACGTGAACCTGGAGGTGGAAGACGGGGAGTTCACGGTCCTGGTGGGACCGTCCGGCTGTGGAAAGTCCACCACCCTCAGGATGATCGCCGGCCTCGAAGACATCACGGAGGGGGAGATCTGTATCGGGGACAAGCTCGTCAACGACCTGGCGCCGAAGGACCGGGACATCGCCATGGTCTTTCAGGAATACGCCCTCTATCCCCACATGAACGTCTACAACAACATGGCCTTCGGTCTCCGCATGAGGGGGTTCACCAAGGACGAGATCGCCCAGAGGGTCCGGGAGGCCGCAGACATCCTGGGGCTGGACGACCTTCTCCATCGGAAGCCCAGGGAGCTTTCGGGCGGCCAGCGCCAGAGGGTCGCCCTGGGAAGGGCGATCGTCCGCAAGCCGGTCGTCTTTCTCTTCGACGAACCGCTCAGCAACCTGGACGCCAAGCTCCGGGTCCACATGCGTGCGGAACTGATCAAACTCTATAACCGGCTCAAGACGACGATCGTCTACGTCACTCACGACCAGGTGGAGGCCATGACCATGGGGACCAAGATCGTCATCATGAAGGACGGCGAGATCCACCAGGTCGGCAGCCCCATGGAGGTCTTCAAGCGCCCGGTCAACCAGTTCGTGGCCAGCTTCATCGGCAGCCCGGCCATGAACTTTTTCGAGTCTACGATCATGACGGACGGGGAGAAGCTCATCGTCGACGCCGGATGCTTCAAGGTCCGGATCCCAGCCTCCATGGAGGCCCTCTATCGGCCCCACGCGGGCCGGGAAGTCGTCTTCGGCATCCGTCCCACGGATATCTATGGTCCAGAAGTAGTCAAGGACGAACAGGAGAACCTCTCTGCAATCGACGCCCACGTGGAAGTCGTCGAGCCCCTTGGATCCGAGATCCTGCTTCTGGTCAAATGCTGTAACAGCAGCTTTCTGGCCATGGTGGATCCCGAGGTCGAAGTCAAGACGGGGCAGTTGCTCCGCCTCAATTTCAACATGGCCAAGATGCACCTCTTTGAGAAGGAGGCCCCCCAGCGGAGATTGGACCTCTAGCGGACGGGAAATTGGGAGAAATGGGAAAGGGATTTTGAGATGGCAAAGGGCTACAACGGCAGGATCCTGCGCGTCAATCTGACGACCGGCCAAATGCAGGTGGAGGAACCCGGAGAGATCATTTACCGAACCTATCTGGGTGGCGGAGGGCTGGCCTCCTACTACCTGCTCCGGGAACTGGAGCCGGGGGTCGATCCCCTCTCGCCGGAGAACATGCTGATCTTCGCATCCAACGTCATCTCCGGCGCCCCCATTGCCGGGATGACGCGCTTCACCGTGGCAGCCAAGTCCCCTCTGACCGGGGCGTACGGGGAGGCCGAGGCCGGCGGCTTCTGGGGACCGGAACTGAAATTCGCCGGTTTCGATGCCCTGATCATCACGGGAAGGGCTCCCAAGCCCTGCTACATCTGGATCAGGGACGGAGCGGCACAGATCCGTTCGGCCGAGAAGCTCTGGGGGCTGGAGACGGGCCCTGCCCAAGAGGCGATCCAGTCGGAGCTCGGCGAAAAGCGGGCCCGGATCGCCCTGATCGGGCCGGCGGGGGAAAACCGCGTTCGCTACGCCTGCGTGGTCAACGAGCTCAAACACGTCAACGGACGGACCGGCATGGGGGCCGTGATGGGCGCCAAGAACCTCAAGGCCATCGCCGTCCGGGGGACCCAGAAGCTCGCTGTGCACGACCCGGAGAGGCTCCGGGAGTTGTCCAAGAACCTTGCAGAGTTGATCGCCCGGCACGGCCCGAACAAGGTCCTGCGCAAGCTGGGGACCTCCAATCTGATCGTCCCCCTCAACAACCAGGGGATCCTGCCGACCCGCAATTTCCGCACCGGCTTCTTCGAGTCCGCCGAGAGGATCAGCGGCGAACATATGGCCGAGACGATCCTGAAGGGCGACGAGAGCTGCTACGCCTGCGCCGTCCGCTGCAAGCGGGCGGTCCGGGTCTCCACCGGCCCCTACGCCACCAGTGAAAAATACGGCGGCCCGGAGTACGAAACCCTGGGCTCCCTGGGTTCGCTTCTGTGCATCGACGATCTGGAGGCGATCTCCAAGGGCAACGAGCTGTGCAACCGCTACACCCTCGACACCATCTCCACGGGCGTGGCGATCGGCTTCGCCATGGAGTGCTTCGAGGCGGGCCTCATCGACCGGTCCGACACGGAGGGAATCGATTTCAGGTTCGGGAACTCCGAGGCCATGCTCAAGGGGATCGAATGGATCGCCTACCGGAAACCGGGACTGGGGGATCTGCTGGCCGACGGAGTCAAGATCGCGTCGACCAAGATCGGCAGGGGGTCTGAGGCCTTCGCCCTCCACATCAAGGGGCAGGAGTTGCCCATGCACGATCCCCGCGGGAAAATCGGCGTGGGGTTGAGCTACGCCCTTTCGCCGACGGGGGCGGACCATGTGAGGGCGCCCCACGACACCCCCTTTCAGACCCCAGGCCCCAACCTGGAGCGGATCGCCCCACTGGGGATCCTCGAACCGGTCCCGGCCCGGGAGACGGGACCGCGCAAGGCCCGCAACTTTACCTATCTCCAGTTCGTCTGGTCGCTCTATGAATCCCTGGGGGTATGCAACTTCGTGGCCGGCCCGGTCTGGGCCCTGACCCTGACCGATCTGGTGGAAGTGGTCAACGCGATCACGGGCTGGGAAACGAGCCTCTGGGAACTGCTGAAGGTCGGCGAGAGGACCGTAACCATGGCCCGTGTGTTCAACCTGCGCGAGGGATTCGGTCGGAAGGACGACACCCTGCCCGACCGCCTGTTCGCCCCCCTGGAGAGCGGGGCCCTCAAGGGCGTGGGGATCGACCGCCGTGAGTTCGAAGACCTGCTGACCCTTTACTACGAGGCGATGGGCTGGGATCCCCACGAAGGCGTCCCGACGCGGGGAAAGCTCGCCGAGCTAAACCTATTCTGGCTGAACGACTTCGTCAAGGCGCGACGAATCAATAACATCCCGTAGGACAAAAGTCTACTTGCCCCCGAAACGGTCCCGGACCCGGGCCTGCAGCCCCTCGATCAGGTCGTGGCGGGTGAGGTCGTAGCAGATCGGGGTGATCGTGATCATCCCCCGCTTGAGGGCGCTCCCATCCGACTCGGCGTCCTCGTGGGCGGGCAGTT
>CAYOGU010000154.1:0-8557 GCA_964403345.1 uncultured Syntrophus sp.
CGGAGGAACCGGTCAACACCGACGAGGAGGATGCCCAGTCCCTGTACATGCTGCTCGAAAACAGCGTGATCCCCATGTTCTACGATCGAGAGATGACCGGCATCCCCGAAAAATGGATCGCCCTGATCAAGCGGTCCATGCAGACCCTCATGCCCCGTTTCAACACCGAGCGGATGCTCCTGGAATACTACCACGACATCTATCTCCCCACGGCCAGAAGGGAACACGAGCTCTACGGAGAATCCTATCGGATGGCACGCGAGTTGGCCGACTGGAAACGGAAGCTGCCCATGCGCTTCTCATCGCTGCGTCTGATCGAGGTCAGCGTCGAAGGGGTCCGCGGCGACACGATCCTCGTCGAAAAGCCGCTCACCGTCACCGTCCGCATCGATCCGGGAAAGATGGAGCCTGAAGAGCTGCTGGTGGAGTTGATCATCGGCAAGCGCGAAGGCCACGGTTTCGCCGGGCAGCCCGAATGCATTCCCCTGGCGATCACCGACCGACGGAACCGGAAGGGCATCATCTTCAGCGTCTCCTACACGGTCCGGCAGAATGGCTCCTACGCCTACGGGATCCGCGCACTTCCCCATCATCCCTACCTGGCCACGAAGCAGGAGACAGGACTGGTATACTGGGGCTAGGAGGGTTCGGAAAGGCGGTGGCAGAGCGCCCCTGGAAAAGGATTCGCGGATCTGGAGGGATGGGGTGGAAGCGGGACTGATCAACCCTTGCGTTTGGCCTTGGAAACGGGCTTGACCTTTGGCTCCTGATGCAGATGGGCCATCGCGTGAACCGATTCGGAGGGAAGGGATTCCGCCTGGATCCCGGCCTCTTCGATGGCGGCGTTGATGGCGATCGTCAGATAGGAAACGGCCTCGGCCAGGGAACAGTTCTTCGTCACTTCCAGCCCGAGGGCGATCTTCTGCTGATTGTACAGGCTGTAATAGGTCAGAGAACCACGCTGTTCCCTGTGGCGTGTCCATTTGACCGCCGTGTTCGTGTTGTTGACTTCGAAGTGGTAATCCCCGTTCTCGATACTCTGGTTGGCCCGGTGGACAACCTGTGTGGCGTATTGGCCCAACTCCAACTTCCGCCCGCTTGGCAAGTGGTACGTCGCCGTATCGATAACGTTGCACTGGCCCCATTTGGTGGGATTCCTCTTCTTCGAAATCCAGCGGGGGTTATAGAAATCATAGCCCTGGTGAAGGTTCAGGACGTAATCGGACTGCCGGATCAGCTGCTTGACCAGGTTGACGACGCGGGTATCGGGATTCTGGCTGCTGGCCGGAAGGCTGAAGAGGCGGTTCATGTCGCCGCCGAGGCCCTGCCGCTTTCCCGCCTTGATCGCCGCCCTGTTCAGGCGTGGGACGACGATCAGGTTCCCCTTGATAGGCCGGACGCCAGCGTAACGCTCCGCCGTCAGGTATCCGCCGGACTCGTCGCCGTGGATCCCCGCGACGATCAGAAGTGTCGGCCCCTCCTGAGGTCCATAGAGATAGTGGACGGTCAGTTCCTGTTGCGACTTGGAGAAGTAGGTTTTGGTGTGGCTCTCGGGACGGGCCTGGTCCTTTTCCGCGGCCAGACCGACTGCAGGACCAAAGAGGAGGGAAACCGCAACGGCTAGAAGGCAGACTCGCCAAAGATCGCCCATCCCTTTTGTCCCTTTTTCAGATAGAAGAGCTTTCCGGAATCGCTGTCAAAGTTGTTGGAGCGGTATCTCTGGACAAATCTCACGACAGCGATCTGTCCCTCGCGCTCTTGCAGCAGGACGACGGCCATCTGGTCGGTCTTCACGCGGATGAACTTCTTGCCCTGGTTGACCCGTTCCTTCTGGCGCTTGTAGGCCTCTAGGTTCATCCCCTCGCTGTTGACAAAATCCTTCGTATAATGGCTCAGGAACTTGCCCATATCCCGGCTTTCCCAGTCCTTGCGCCAATCCTCCATGAAATTGCGGATCCCCTGGAGCGACTCCTTTCGGTTCGTCTCCTTAACGAAATTGATCTTGTCGACGATGGAAACGTGGGTCCCGCTTGGCTTGAGCAGTCCCTTGAGCTCCTTGATGATGTCGTTCGAGACAGCGATGCAGCCCTTCGTATTCATGAGGTCCCCGGTCCCGATGGTCTTCCCGGACGCGTGACCGTGAATCCAGATCCCCGTGCCGTTCTTGCTGTCCTTGCGGTCCAGGTAGTTGGGATAGTTCAGGACGAAGGCCCCCTCCCCGTAGATCTCGGTCAGGGCGCTTCGCGGGATATAACGCAGGGTGAAATAACTCCCTTTGGGCGTCGCGAAATCACCGGCCTTTTTCTTGTCGCTGCCGTTCGCCCCGATGATGCAGGGGTAGGATTTGACCAGGGCGAACCGGTCGTCCTGATACTTGAAGAGATGCAGGAGCTTGTTCTCCTTCTCGCAGATGAGCATGTACTCCCCGTTGACGCCAAGCAGGAGGGATTCCGGCGTCTCACCGGGAGGGATTTTGAAATCCACGGGTTTGACCGGGGCAGGAGCGGCAGGGGCGGCAGCGGGAGGTTTCTGTTCAGCGACCTGCGACGGGGCCGGCTTCTCCTTGGGGGGTTCAGCCGCCGCTTTCGCCGGCGGTTCCGGCTGGAGTTTCGGCGCGGCAGCCGTCTTCACGGGCGGCTCGGCGCCCGAAAGCGGAAGGGCGGCAATTTTATTCCTCGCGTCGGCCAGATGGACAAAGGCCTTCTGCATGTCCATCTTGGCGAGGGAATCCTGGAGCAGGGCCAGACTCCTGCCGATCTCCTGGATCACCCGATGGGTGTTCCCGTTGCTTTTGGCCTCTTTCAAAAAGAGAACCAGGAGAACGGCATTGAGGATGAAGAGTACAACGATCAGCCCAATCCCCACCTTGACGTAAAGACCGTTGGGAGTCTTCTTGTAGGACTTCGGCAGTTTCAGCTTCGGAGGCTGCATTGGTTCCATTTTAGATCACTCGGTTGATCGGCCAATCCCATGAACCCCTTTCCCGTCCATTAACTCATGATCGGGCTTTTTCGCATAATAATGCCATCTGGTCAAGCGGGAAAGTACACCCCCAAAAACTTTCATCAGGACCGATATTACGCCACAATTCCCTATCGAGACCGTCCAAAAGGTTCATTACCCCATCCGACCTTGCACGTCAAGCCTCCGTGCGGGGGGCAGGACCCGGCATCCGGATTAGTGACGGGCGCGGCCCCCTCGCCTCTTCACGGAGAAACCAAACTGACCGATACAGCGTCCCAGTGCGAAATATTGGCCGTGGGCAAAGGCCAGCAAACCTCCCTTCTCCAGCCGGAGTCTGCCCCTGGCATCGACCAGGGCCGAGGAAACCTGCAAGGCGACGACCTCGCCGATGAACAGCGTATGGGAGCCCAGTTTCACCGACTGTCGCACTCGGCATTCGATGTTGATCGGACATTCCATGACAATCGGGCAGTTCACCTTCAGGGCCGGGCCCGGCGTGAGAGACGCGCCGGCGAACTTGTTCACGGTACCGCCGGAGATCACCCCGCACCAGTCCACTGCCCTGGCCTCCTTCAGAGAGGGAACGTTCACCACGAACTGCCGGGTCTTGGCGATGATGGCATGGGAATACCGCTCGGGGCGGACGGAGATCGATACTAGGGGAGGTTCGCTGCAGACATTTCCCGCCCAGGCGATGGTGATCAGGTTCGGTTCATAGCCCCCGACCCCGCCGCAGCTGACCAGGAGCGCCGGTGCGGGAGACAGCAGGTTCCCCGGCTTCCAGGATTGCTTTGCGATCAAGGCCTTCCTTGCCATGGTCACCCACCCCTTCGGTTTTTCCCTCAGGTCCCGAAGTCCGCCATCTTCTCCCAATCGAGGGTCGCGAAAAGGTCTTCGATGGTCTCCGGTCTCCGGATCATCTCGACGTCCCCGTTCTCCCGCAGGAGCAGTTCCGCCGAGCGCAGCTTGCCGTTATAGTTGAATCCCATGGCGTGCCCGTGGGCGCCGGCGTCGTGGATCACGAGAAGGTCCCCCACGTCCAGCCTGGGAAGAGGACGGTTGATGGCGAATTTGTCGTTGTTTTCGCACAGCGACCCTGTGACGTCGTAGAGGATGTCGGCCGGCCGGTCCTCTTTCCCCATGACAGTGATGTGGTGATAGGCCCCGTAGATCGCCGGGCGCATCAGATTGGCCATGCAGGCGTCGAGGCCCGCGAAGTTCCGGTAAGTCTTCTTGAGATGGCGAACGCGGGCCACAAGATATCCGCAGGGTCCGGTGATGTAGCGCCCGCATTCCATGAACACCTTGAGAGGTCCGATGGAACCGGCACCGATGGTGGCCTCGTAGCTTTCCCGAATCCCTTTGCCGATGACCTCCAGATCGATGGCCCCCTGTTCCGGCCGGTAGGGAATCCCCACCCCGCCGCCGATGTTGGCGAATTCGAAGCGGATGCCCAGTTTCCGGGAAATCTCCACCACGAGTTCAAAGAGGATCCTCGCGGTTTCGACGAAATACTTCGGATCCAATTCGTTGGAGGCCACCATGGTGTGGATGCCGAAGCGCCCGATTCCCTTGTCGCGCAGGATTCGGTAACCCTCGAAGAGTTGCTCGCGGGTGAAACCGTACTTGGCCTCCTCGGGGTGACCGATGATCGCGTTGCCGCTCTTCAGGGGGCCCGGATTGTACCGGCAGGAGATGAATCCGGGCAGGCCAGCGCATCGTTCCAGAAATTCGATATGGCTGATGTCGTCCAGGTTGATGATGGCTCCCAGTCTCCTGGCTTCCCGAAACTCCTCCGGCGGCGTATCGTTCGACGTGAACATGATCGCCTCGCCGGTCATGCCGGCCCTCTCGGCAAGCAGCAACTCCGGAAGCGAACTGCAGTCGGCCCCGCAACCTTCGGCACTCAGGATCTTGAGCAGAAAGGGGTTCGGGGTCGCCTTGACGGCAAAGAATTCCCTGAATCCTGGGTTCCACGAAAAAGCCCGCGACAGAGCGCGGGCATTTTCACGTATTCCCCTCTCTTCATAGAGATGGAAGGGGGTAGGGTACTGCTCGGCTATAGCCTCAAGCTGTTGGTGCGAAAAAGGAATTCTCTTAGGTGTCATGCAATGCTTTCCTGTCCCCTCAAATAATGGACGCCCCTAAACGGATGGCGACAGCTTGCTGCATTTCTTACACCAGATGCCTAAGGAAAACAAGAAATTTTTAATAAAAACGCCCATGGGGAGCACCCTCCTTCCGCTAGAAAAGGTACCGCAGCTGGAGATAGGCCCCGTGACTGTAGAAATCCTCTTTCATCCCGAAGTCATAGTTCAATATCATGACCAAGCGGTCCGTGGTCATCCAGGCGACCTTCGCACCGACACGGTAGCCCGATTGCGGCGGATCGAGTCCCCTGGTGGTGAAGGCAGCCCCTCCTCCCGCCATCTGCGCGGCGGCCTCCTGGCGGTCGCCGATGAAATCGTAGAGCCACTTCGCGTGGATCTCCGGGATGATCCAGGAATTTCCGGCCCGGATCGGGCGCGAGACCTTGGCACCCAGGCCCGTCTGGAACCGGCTGTAGGTCTGATCCTCCACGGTGAGGTTCAGGGCGTCGGCCCCCCTCTCGGTATATCCGTTCAGCTGCATGCGCAGCCAATGCAGCGAAAGGGTCGGCTGGAGAAGATAGCCGCCACGACGGAGGGTATAGCCACCCTCCAGGTAGCCCGAATAATGCCGGCCCGCATAATCGGCCTTCGCCGTGCGGTCAATCGTCCCGAATCCAATCGCCCGGGAGGCATCGTAGCGGTGATGGGCGTATGACAGGATGGCTCCGAGGCTGTATGCGCCTCGGGAAAAGTTGCCGTAGAGGCCGCCCTGATAATGGTCAGCATCGGTCCTGGCCCCCGAATCCAGGCCCCGTATCCGGCTGCGCGCGACCATGCCGCCTAATCCCATCATCCCATACCTGCCGACGGGGCGGTCGTAACCGAAGGCCCCCCCTTTCAGGTCCGTGACCGTTCCGCCGATCGCCCCTCTGGCCCCCTGGTGCAGATAGGCCCCGGAGGCCTGCGTCCATATCCCCTCCCCCTCGGCTCCCCCGCCGGCCGAGGCGTCGCCCGTGCCGGGGCCGGAAGGGCGGGCCGTCAGGACTTGGTCGATGCGACCGACGACGGCACGGGTGAACTGATCGGCCGTTTCGTAACCGGCCTGGACCGCCCCTCCATCCACGGAGGGTTCCAATCTTCGCGCATTGCCGGCACTGCCAGAGCGGTCCAGGGCCGCCAGCACCGCGGCCATATCCCCCGTGGCGGTATCGACGAGGCCGTCGAGCACCGTCCCGAGCGAGGCATTGCCGCCGCTCCTCGCATAGAAGGTGGCATCGCGTGCAGCCACGAGCGACAGGCGGTTTTCCACCTTCCGGGCGGTAAAGGTGACCATGGGAGCGTTGCTGTCATTCTGGATGGTGAGTTTCTCCGCATCGACGGCGAGCGCAGCCGCATCTACGATCAGGAAACTCTCGTTGTTCCGGATCGGTTTGTTCCCGCCAACCTGGACGGCCAGGGTCGTGCGGTCCGCTATGCTCACCGTCTCCACGTTGGCGATCCGGGCCGAAGCGGCGGTGTCCCGGTTCAGGGTGAAAGTCAACCGGGCATCGCCCTCACCCGCCACGGTGAGGCTGTCCGTCCCCGCCCCCAGATCGATGTCCCCGGCGATCTGCCCCCCCTGGACGGTGACCGTGTCGTTGCCTGGACCGGTCTGAACGGCATAGTTCCCCCCGGAGATGACGCCTCCCGTTTGGTTGGTGATGAGCGTATTCCCCGCCTCCGCCTTGATGGCCGTTCCGGGGCTCGAGATCGTCCCCGAATTGATGACGCGGTTGACCCCCGTCGTCACGGGGGTGCCGTAGCCGGTTCCCGTATCGCCCATGAAGAGGACGGCGACATTCGCCGTCCCGGCGATGCCGTATTTGTCGGACGTTGCGCCGGAGATCACGCCGCTGTTGGTCAGATCATAGTTGAGCGACCAAATGAGGATCCCCTGGCCGCCGGAGACGGAACCGCCGTTCTCGATGCGGATCTCGTTGCGGCTGCCTTCGGCAGTATTGGCGCTCACCCGGCTTTGGAAGCGATGCCCCGCCCAGACGGTGTCGCAGGACGCGTCGATCTTGAAGCTGGCAAATCCGTTCCCGTACTGGGCATCGCTGTCGCTGCTGAAGGCACCGTTCTTGTTGAGCGTGTAGAGATAGGACTGCGTGGCATAGATGCCGTAGATTGCGACCGGCGTCTGCCCCAGAAGAATGAACTCGCTCATCCCGGTGATGTCCGAGAGGGTGTGGCCGTTGCCCCAGAAGAAGGTATACCCCAGCTGGGTCCAAGGGAAGGGATAGGTCCCGTAGGCGGTCTTCCTCCAGTTCTCATAGTAGGCCTTGAAGTTCTCGAAGGCGGTGTCGCTCATCCCGGCAGGTTTCACGAACGGGGCCGAATCGCCGTACGCCGACGGGAGGTACCGGGTGATGTCGGGATTGCGCGTCGGGCGCAGGAGGTAATGGGGTTCCACGGCAAACTCGACGATGGCGTCGTGGGTCCCCGTCGCGTCCATCCCGAGTCCCCGTTCGAGGAGGGTCGTCACGTTGGCGCCGCTCGCCCCGTAGGCCTGCAGGAACTTGGTTGCGTCGTTGCCCGTCGTCACCCAGCTTGCCTCCGTCGTCGCCGGTCCGTAGATTTTGTAACCGGCCTGACCGACGTAGTTCGTCTTGAAGTTCCTCGACTTCGTGGCCGTCCTGACGATCAGCATCCCCCCGCTGTAGGTCAATCCCTCGGTCCCGCTAGGATCGGGAATCGTGAAGAGCGAGGGAGCCGTCCATCCGGTGGGGGTGATGGCATGGTCCTGGGCGATCTGCACGGATTCGGTGTAGGTCGGGCTCAGTTCGGCGGCGGAGACGAAGCCCGGCAGGAACAGCAGGAGGCACAGAACCAAGAGTGGGGCACGGAATCCTTTCATCACCAATCCTCTATCCTCAAGGAGCCGACCCATCATCGGCGGTTGATCAGCCAGAGGATCACCGTGAGAACCACACTGACGATCAGGGAGGTCATCAAGGGAAAGTAGAAGGTCACGTTCTTCCCCCGCCAGAGAAAGTCTCCGGGCAGCCGCCCGATCCAGGGGATTTTCCCGGCAAAGACCAGGACCAGGCCGAGACCGACGACGACAAGACCGACAACGATGAGAAACCTGCCCAGATGGGATGGATCGAACATCACGACTCCTCCCAGTTGAACGGCCTCTCCCTGGCGAAGTCCGGCGTGAGAGCCTTCTCGTCGACCTCCTGGATGTAGAGTTCCTCGAACCCCATCTCGACGGCGGCGTCGACCACACGCTCGTACTCCCTCCGGCCGACCCGCCGGCCGAGGAGAGGGTGGCCCAAGACGGCCGGGGTCGGCGTGTACTGGGCCATCAGGCTCATGGGAACGGACGTGGAGACGGCCTCCCGGATCGTCCGGAGGACCGCCAGGGAGTTGTCCGTCATGCCCGGCAGGACGAGGTGGCGGACCAAGATCCCCCGCCTGGCGACGCCGTCCTCGACCTCGAGGGTGTCGCCGACCTGGCG
>CAYOGU010000155.1:0-8528 GCA_964403345.1 uncultured Syntrophus sp.
ATGATCTTCAAGAACTCCAAGTACCCGGAGGAAGCCGCGGACTTCATCAAGTTCTTCTTCACCGAGGGGCCTTACATCCGCTACCTGCACTCCGTTCCGGTCCACCTCCTGCCGACCTTGAAGTCGGTGCGCAACTCTCCGGCCTACCAGGACAACGCCATGTACCGGCGCTGGACGGAGTGGGTGGAGATGGATTACTACTACTTCGAGAGGGATCTGGCCAAGCCGACCCTGGTCGTGAAATGGGAGGACCTGAACCTCCCCTTCATGCTGGAGATCTTCGGATCGAACATCCTGGTCGATATGGTGACCGACGCCGTCAGGGGCATGCCCTCTGCGCAGGCTGCGGCCAAGGCCCAGGCCAGGGCGGAGGAACTGATCACCAAACTGGGTTATAAGCGCTGGTAGGATCGGGAAATGGGTCATCAGAATGGATAACTCTTCCAATTCACCGAGGCGGCAGGAGCCCCCTGCCGCCTCCGATTCGCATAGGGAAACGATCGGAATTAGGCAGCGCCTGATGCGCTTTGCAGGCGGCTTTTTCAGTGTCAGCAAGGGAGAGCGGAGCGAACAGGTGGCCGGTTACCTGACCATCATGCCGGCCATGTTTCTGATCCTGGGACTGACACTCTATCCGGTCGGATACTCCATATGGCTGAGCCTCCTGGAGAAGCACTCTTTCTTCCCCCAGGAGCGCTTCATCGGACTTGAGAACTACATCTATCTCTGGAGCGATCCCGAGTTCTGGAGCAGTTTCTGGCTGGGGCTGGTCTACTCCTTCTGGACGATCATTTTCCAGATTATCCTGGGAGTGGCGGCCGCCCTCATCCTGAACGAGGTCTTCGTCGGGCGCAACTGGGTCCGGGGGATCGTCCTGTTCCCCTACATGATCCCGACGATCGTGGCCGTGATCCTCTGGAAATGGCTGCTCAACGACACCTACGGGGTAGTCAACTACTGGCTCCTGGCCCTTGGGATCGTCGAGGACCCCATCAGTTGGTTGGGCGCCGACCACATCATGCTCTCCACTGTCTTGATGAGCATCTGGCAGTTCTTCCCCTTCGTCCTGCTCACCATCCTGGCGCGCCTACAGACGATCCCGGAGAAGCTCTACGAGGCCGCCAAGGTGGACGGGGCATCGGCCTTCAAACGTTTCATCCACATCACCCTTCCGCAGATCCGCGGGATCCTCTTCGTGGTCATCCTCCTGCGCAGCATCTGGATGTTTACGAAATTCGACACGGTCTGGCTGATGGGGGAAGGGGCGGGGGCGGGGCGCTTCATCCGCACGCTGCCGGTTTACGCCTACATGAGGACCCTGACCTACTACCAGGCCGGCCTCGGGGCGGCCCTGGCGGTGATCATGTTCCTGATCCTGGTGATCTGCACGATCGTCTATTTCCGGATGTTCCGTGAGGAGGCCGATATCGGATGAAACGGCAGCGGTTGAAGCGCATCTCGATGCGCACACTTCTTTACATCGGCGCGGCTCTCCTGGCTCTCCAGGCTGCCTTTCCGTTCTTCTGGATGGTTTCCACCTCTCTGAAACCCCCGCCGGAGGTCTTTGCGACGCCTCCGGCGTTCATTCCCGACGAACCGACTCTGGAGAACTTCACGCGGCTCTTCAGCGCCACCCATTTCCTGACCTATTTCTGGAACAGTATCGTCGTCTGCGGGTGGGCCGTGCTCCTGACGATGATCGCCAGCGCCTTCGGGGCATACAGCCTCACGCGCTTCCGCTATCCGGGACGGGAAAAGTTTGCAGGGCTGATCCTGTGCACCTACATGTTCGCCCCCATCATGGTGGTCATCCCCTTCTTCATCCTCGCCAAGAAGATCGGCATCGAGAACACCCATCTGGCCCTGGTGCTCTCCTTCACCTCCTTTTGCCTTCCCTTTACCCTCTGGATGATGCGGGCCTTTTTCATGACGATTCCGCTCGAACTGGAGGAGGCGGCCATGGTGGACGGCTGCGGAAGGGTCCGGGCGGTGATGTTTGTGGTCCTCCCCCTGGCCCTCCCGGGGATTATCGCCACGTCCATCTTCACCTTCATCCTTGCCTGGAACGACTACATCTTCACCCGGATCCTCATTGCCTCCGATGAGCTCAAGACGCTGCCCGTGGGCGTACAGGACCTCTTCAACTCGTCGATCATCGACTGGGGGCTGATCATGGCCGCGGGGATGATGATCACGATCCCGGCCTTGATCTTCTTCGTGGCGGTGCAGCGCTATCTGATCCGGGGATGGGGCGCTGGGGCCGTCAAGGGTTAACTAATCGGCAGGAAAAGAAAAACGGGCCGAGGCAGAGCCACGGCCCGGGGTGGGACGGTGGGTCTTGGGATTCCTAATTGCTTAGGGCCTTGGGAAATGGAACCCGTAACTGTCTGCCGAGATCGATGAAGTCTTGGACCACCGCCTCGGGGATCGGAATGCCCTTCGCCAGGCGTTCGGACTTTGTATCGAATTCGATCTCGCCGGGGATGTAGATCCGCTCCACCCCGTCGGCCTTGTTCGAGGTCCTGATTTCCCGAATGGCCTTGTCGATGGCGGCCGTGAATTCCCGTAGGTCCATGAAGCTTTCCACGTTGATGGCGGCAAAGACGCTCCCCACATCGGTCGGCTCGGTCATGTTGTCCGCCAGAAAGCCGGGGAAGTGCGTTCCGTAATTCGAACCGGTCAGGAGGCCGCAGAGGCAATCCACCGCCATCATGATCCCGTAGCCCTTATACCCGCCGATGGGGGCGAGGAAGCCCTTCAGGGCGGCATGGGGGTCAACGGTCGGGATCCCCCGTTCGTCGAAGGCCCAGCCGGGGTCAAGCGGTTTGTTCTGCTTGGCGTGGAGGACGATCCTTCCGCGGGCCACGACGGTCGTGGCCAGATCGAGGACGACCGGTAGCTCCTTCCCGGCGGGGATGGCGATGGCGAAGGGGTTCGTGCCGAACATGGGCGTTCGACCGCCTGTGGGAGCCGCGGCGGCCGGGGCGTTGGTCGAACTGAAACCGATCATGCCCTCGGGGAGGGCCTTCATGGCCCAGTAGGCCGCCGCCCCATAGTGGTTGGAATGGGCCACGGCCGTGAAGGCGACGCCGGTCTGGCGGGCCTTGTCGATCGCCATCTGCATGGCCATGGCCGCTCCCACCTGGCCGATGCTGTTGTGGCAGTCGATGAGGGCCGTGGAGGCCTTCTCCCGTACGACGACCAGATGGGTCTTCGCGCTCATGACCCCCTTCTGGATTCGCTCCACATAAACGCAGAGCATCCGGGTGATGCCGTGGGTGTCCACGCCCCTGAGGTTGGCCTCGATCATGGAATCGGTGAGGAGCACCGCGTCATCCTGGCTCACTCCCACCCTCTGGAGGATTTCCTGTGTCCATTCCCGAAGCCTCAGGGCCGGGAACATGATCCCACTGTCCACGCCTGCCATAACCGCTTTCTCCTTTCCTTTCTGTTGCTACCAGCCTAGATGTTGTGGACCAAATAGCCGCCGTCAACCGGGACCGTGATCCCGGTAACGAAGCCGGCGGCCTCGTTGGAGCTGAGGTAGAGAACCGCGCCCATCAGTTCCTGGGCCTGTCCGAAGCGGCCGAAGGGTGTGTGGGCGATAACTGCCTTGCCGCGTTCCGTCAGCGAACCGTCCTCGTTGGTCAAAAGACGCCTGTTCTGCTCGCCCAGGAAGAAACCCGGGGCGATGGCGTTGACACGGATGCCGTAAGGGGCGAATTCCTTGGCCGCTCCTTCGGTCAGGTTCTTTACGGCCGCCTTGGCGGCGTCGTAAGGCCAGACGCCGGAGAGAGGCACGAAACTCGACATGCTGGCGATATTGATGATGCATCCAGAGACCTTCTTTTCGATCCACCGTTTGCCGACCACCTTCATGGGCAAAAAACAGCCTGCCTCGACGTTGAGCTTCATGACGAACCGGAAGGTTTCCATGTCCTGCTCGACCAGCGGGCCCTTTCCCCTTCCGCCGCCGCAGGCGTTCAGGAGGATCTGGAAATCACCCGCCGCGTCGATGGCCGCGAACATCTGCTCCTCGTTCATCAGGTCGACCTGACGGTAATCGATACCTTCAGCCCGTCCGGTTTCCTTGCGGATGCGCTCGACCGAGGCCTTCAGGGCGTCCTCGCGGACGTCCCATAGGATCACGTCGGCGCCGGCCCGGGCTATGGCGCAGGCCATGTCCGTTCCCAGTACGCCTCCTCCGCCGGTCACCACCGCCTTCTTGCCGGTCAAAGAGAACATTCTGCAAAGGTAATCGCAGACCGCGCCGGTGTTTGCGGGCTCCTGATGTTTGGCTGTCATCGCTTGACTCCTTGATGAAATGGCTTTTTCTGACATGGTCGGCGCCAAGTGCTCCGGTCGCTTGAGGATCAGAGTGTCCGTTTCCACGATCCCGTATGAGGATAGGAAAAGCAGTCTGAGATGTCAAGGATATCTTGGGCAGGGAAATCCTCTTGACATCACCGCCGGCTTTACATAGTCTACGGCCGCATCAGAGTTGGTCCCGGCGGTTGCAGAGTCACGTCGTTTCTATCTTCGGAAGTTCCCAAGATATTCAATGGAGGAATCGAAAAATCTCTTGACGACGGGCCGTTCTGGAAATATATAGCCAAATAGCGATATATGGAGCGCGGCCATGAAGGAATTCATCAAGGTCATGAAGGCCCTGTCTGATCCCAACCGGGTCAGGCTTCTGAAGATGCTTCAGAGACGGGTGATGTGCGTCTGCGAGATCCAGGCTGCGCTGCGGATTGCCCAGCCGACCGTTTCCAAACATCTCAAGCTGCTGGAAGATGCTGGGCTGGTCGTCCGGCAGAAGGAAGGGCTTTGGGTGAACTACTCCCTGACTGACGGGGGCCGTAGTCCCTATGCGGCCAGCCTGCTGGGTAATCTCCGCCATTGGCTTGCCGAAGACCCCGACATCCGCGAACTGCTTAAAAGGAGCGATGCCATCCGGCGGGAGCATCTATGCGGTCCCCATGTCTGAACGCCTATATTTCCATACATCGATACAGTGGAGGAAGAATCACGGGGGCCGACCGGTCGGTGCAGGAAGGAGTGGGGCCCGGGGAGGGGATTGGTGATAGAGCGATCCCCGGTTTCGTCTCCCAAGCCTTGGTATAGAATTACTTCGGTCATGATCTTTTCGACGGCAGCGGGAATGGCCTACGGATGGCTGATGGCATAGGTTCCTTATGGGCACTGGAAGCCGGTTAAGATGCGGTGCGGAGATGGACAGATTTATGGAGGTAGAAAATATGGAGATCAAGATTTTGGGACCGGGCTGCGTGAACTGCCAGAAGGTGGAGGTGCTGGTCCGGGAGACAGCGGTCGAGGCGGACGTCGCGGCTGATATCGAAAAGGTGAGCGACATTCTCAAGATCGCCCAGTACGGCGTCATCGGCACTCCGGCGGTGGTCGTGGATGGTCAGGTGAAGTCTGTGGGGAAGATCCCGAAGAAGGAGGAGATCCTTGCCTGGATTGGTCAGAAGGCACAGTAACCGGCAGCAACTGCCGGCAAGCCGTTTTTACAGGGAAGGAGACTGATCATGGCAGATGAAATCATCATTTGCGGCGTGACGTTCTCCACCCAGGGGAGCAAGATCATCGCCTCGCCGCAGGATGTCGTGATCGTAGCCATTCCGATGCTGCTGTATTTTCCGATCATGTGGTTTGCGACCTTCTGGATCATGCTGGGGAATGTGGCGATCAGGTTCCGGAAAAATTATTTTCCGGGGGTGAAGGAGTCCATGGCAGCGGTTTGCAGTGTAGAGGCCGCCTTGCGACGTCGAATCCAAGAAATGAAGGCAACCGGGATGGGGAAAAGATGCGCTTTGGAGGCACTGGTGGTCCCGGGCCGGACGAGGTCAAAGGATGAGCGGCGTCCGGTGAACGGGGAAAACGATAGAGTCGGTCATTTGGCCATTTATGGATGAGTTAAACAAGATCTACGTCGAGCCGACGAACCGCTGTAACCTGACCTGTGTGACCTGCATCCGTCATTCCTGGGACGAGCCCTTCGGAGACATCGATTGGCCCGTTTACGAGGCGCTCATCAACAGCCTCGGGGATCTTCCTAAGGTGAAAACCATCGCCTTCTCCGGCTTCGGTGAACCCCTTGTCCATCCCCGGTTTCCCGAGATGGTCGCGCTGGCCCACGAACGCGGCCTCCGGACGGAAATGACGAGCAACGCCATGCTCCTGACCTCGTCGCTGGCCGAGAGTCTCGTCGACGCCGGCCTGGACCAGTTCACCGTTTCCATCGACGGGGCCTCGGACGAGGCCCACGGTAAGGTTCGGCCGGGGGCTTCCCTGGATGAGATCACGGACAATGTCCGGAACCTCTACCGTTGGAGCGAAAAAAAGGCCGGGGTCCAACTCGATATCGAAATCGATCTCGGGATCGGGTTGTCGGCGCCGTTGACAATCGGGATCGAGTTCGTGGCAATGAAACGAAACATCCATGAACTGCCCGAGCTTCAGAGGCTTGCCGATAGGATCAAGGCCTCTTTTATCCTTGTCTCGAATGTCCTTCCCTATACGGCCGAACTCCAGGACGAGATCCTCTACAACCAGGAGACGACCGGTTACGAGGGACAGGGAGGGATCGGCAATCCGCTCTGGATCCTTCCCAAGATGGACTGGAGCCGGGCCACGCAGGAGCCCCTTGCAAAGATCCTGCGCCGGCAAGCAATCCTGAGTTATCTCGACATCAACCTGAACCAGCGTAACAACTACTGCCCGTTCGTTCAGACCGGAAGCCTAACCGTGGCCTGGCATGGTGGTGTCAGCCCGTGTCCGGCGCTTCTACATTCCTACACCTGCTACCTGAGGGGAAGGAAAAAATTCTTTCGTCGCTGCGAATATGGGCGTCTGCCTGCGCAGTCCCTACATGCAGTCTGGTCAAATCCGGACTACGTTGCCTTTCGTAAGCGTGTGCGGAAGTTTGAGTTTCCGCCGTGTACGGATTGCGGAGGCTGCCGGGACGCGGAGAGGAACGAAGGGGATTGTTACGGAAATCCCTTTCCTGTCTGCGGGGACTGTCTCTGGGCCAGGGGCGTCCTGCGCTGTGCCTAGCGTGGAGGAGGGAAAGATGCGATTGATGATTCGTGCTGCCGGCAAGTGAATGCGAAAAAGGGCAACCTCCATGGATGAGCTGAACAAGATCTATGTTGAGCCGACGAGCCGCTGCAACCTGACCTGCGTGACCTGCATCCGGAACTCTTGGGAAGAGCCGTGCGGGGACATGGACGAATCGGTCTATAGGGTCCTGATCGACTCCCTGGAAGCTTTCCCCGGCCCCAAGACGATCGCCTTTGCCGGTTTGGGAGAACCTCTCCTCCATGCGAGACTTCCCGATATGGTCGCGCTGGCCCATAAACGGGGACTCCGGACCGAGATGACGAGCAACGCCATGCTCCTGACCTCGTCGCTGGCCGAGAGGCTCGTCGCGGCCGGTCTGGACCAGCTCACCGTCTCCATCGACGGGGCCTCGGACGAGGCTCACGGGGCGATCCGGCCAGGAGCGTCGCTGGAGGCCATCACGACGAATGTCCGGACGATCCACCGGCTGAGTGCAGAGGCCTCCGCAACGCCGCTCCTGATCGGAATCGAATTCGTGGCGATGAAACGCAACGTCCACCACCTGCCGGGTCTCCGGGAGATCGCCTGGCGGGTCGGGGCCTCCTTCATTCTGGTCACGAATGTCCTGCCCTACACGGCGGAACTACAGGATGAGATCCTCTATAACCTGGGACCTGTCAGCTATGAGGGAGATGGATCGCCGGACGATCCCCTCTGGATCCTCCCCCATATGGACTGGAACCGGGAGACCCAGGAGCCACTCGCCAGGATCATGCGCCTACAGCCGAAGTGGAGTTTCCTCGACATCCGGATGAACCAACGGAACAACCACTGCCCCTTCGTGATGACGGGGAGCATGGCCGTGGCTTGGCATGGCGGCGTCAGCCCCTGCCCGGCCCTGCTGCACTCATACCGCTGTTTCATCCGGGGCCGCAAGAAAGTCTTCAACCGCTGCGAATTCGGCCGTCTGCCGGGGAAGTCCCTCCTCGAGATATGGTTGGACCCCGAATATGCGGCCTTTCGCGGCCGCGTCCGGGCCTTCGACTTTTCCCCCTGCTCGGATTGCGGCGGTTGCGATCTGTCGGAGCAAAATGAGAAGGACTGCTTCGGCAATCCGTTCCCTGTCTGTGGGGACTGCCTCTGGGCGCGGGGCGTTTTGAGATGTGCCTGAAGGCTGGAAATTGGTGGAAGAGCCGGCGCATCACGATGCGTTTTCAGGACATGAACAGTCTGATCGTACGGCTGAGTCTTCCCATAAGGATCAACGGTTGGTTGACGAAGACGGCAGATAGAAAAAACTCGAGAAAGGATCATAGGAAACCGTTCAGTGAGATTCAAAAGCCTTAAAGTCGTTACCCGTATTTTTTGCCTGGCACTCCTCCTTGCCGGGCCGGTGGCCCTGACTGCCGCCGAGAAGCAGCCGGAGATCCCGGTCAAGGGGA
>CAYOGU010000156.1:0-8517 GCA_964403345.1 uncultured Syntrophus sp.
GGCCGTGGGGATCGCCTTGTAGAGTACGGTGAAGAAGATCACCGTGACCAGATAGGGCAGGAGGTAGCGGAAGAAGAGCTCCTGGAGCACGGGGAGCACCGGGAAGAGAAGCCCGCCCTGGACGATGATGGGCTGCTGCGCCAGAATCGTGGCTGCGTAGGTGATCCCGACGCTGGCCATGCCGATCGCCCAGCCAAGGGGGATCATGGAGATGGCCAGGAGCTTCGAGACGAGGTAGTTCCGGTGGGTCCTGGAGCGGAAGATGATGTTCAGGGCCGTCTCGATGGTGTTGAAGATCATGGCCGAGAACCAGATCAAGCTGATGATCCCCACCCAGCCCAGCAGGTCCTTCTTCCCCGCGATCTTGGCGAACTGGGTGAGCAACTCCCCAGAAAAGGAGGGGATGAAGTGGCGGATCCCCTCGATCAGCTTCTTCTGCAGGACCGGATCACCGCCGAAGATGTTGTTGATCAGCAGGAGCGTCAGGATGAACAACGGGATGATCGAGAGGATCGCATACAGGGCGATAGCAGCGGCCTGGTTTGCGTCTCCGTTCGTCCGGTAGTTGCCGATGGCGTCCCAGAGGATGTCCCGGATCGGGGCCAGGACGGTGCGGATCCGGCCTTGAACCGCCGCTGGCCGGGATGAAGGATTCAGACCCATCATGGTCGTCACCTGTCCTAGTGGGAAGTCCTCAGTAACAACCCTTCATCACCTCTTGCAATGCCTCCAGGGCCGTGTCGATCTCGGCCGCGCCGATTCCGTAATGGGTAAGCATCCGGAAGCGGGCGGGTCCCGTGTGGGAGACGCGGACCCCTTTATCCGCCAGGCGTTCCAGGAACGTCTCGTCCGTGAAACGCCGGTCCACCAGATCGACGTAGAGGATGTTCGTCAGGACTCGGGCCGGGTCGGTGGCCAGGCCCGGGATCTTGGTGATTCCCTCTGCCAGACGGCGGGCGTGGGCGTGGTCCTCGGCGAGTCGGTCGGTCATGGATTCTAGGGCGACGATGCCGGCGGCCGCGATGATTCCGGCTTGGCGCATCCCGCCGCCCAACATCTTGCGGATCCGGCGCGCCCGGTTGATGAAATCCCGACTTCCGCAGACCACCGAGCCTACTGGCGCGGAAAGCCCTTTGGAGAGGCAGAGGTTCAGGGAATCGACCCCCCGAGTCAACTTCTTGACGTTCACCCCTAGGGCCACGGCGGCGTTGAAGATCCGGGCTCCGTCGAGGTGCAGCAAAAGCCCGTGCCGCTTGGCGAGCGCGGCGACGGAGGCCGTATACTCGACGCTCAGCGGAGCGCCGTAGCAGCGGTTGTGGGTGTTTTCCAGGCAGATCAGCCTGGTCCGGGGGAAATGGATGTTCTCTGCGCGGATGGCTGCCTCGATGTCCGTGAGCCGGAGAGTCCCGTCCGGCTGGTTGGGGATCGTGTGGGGGAAGATCCCGCCTAGGGCGGACATCCCCCCCGCCTCGTTGAGGAAGATGTGCGAGCTGTCCCCGAGGATCACCTCTTCGCCCCGGGCGCAGTGGGTCAGGAGCGACAGGATATTGCCCATCGTGCCGCTGACGACCAGGAGCGCCGCCTCCTTGCCCGTCAGTTCTGCGGCCATGGCCTCCAGCCGGGTGACGGTGGGATCCTCGCCGAAGACGTCGTCGCCAACCTCGGCGTGGGAGATCGCCTCCCGCATGGCAAGGGTGGGAAGCGTTACGGTATCGCTGCGCAGATCGATGAGGCTCATCGCCGACCTCCGGATCCAGGGGGTTTGGGAAAGGGCGGTCCGCCGCCCGACGGCCGCCATGGTCCCATAGTCGCCGGTTTTAGTCAAGCCATTCGGATGGAATGGAGGCGGTCCTCAAGGGCCCGCCGGTGCGAAGTTTTCCGCCCTTCATGGATAGGTGCGAGGAAAGGGCATCATAATTGCAAGATCACCTTTACAAGTGGCCTTCACTGTCGGATTTTTTACGCGGTTAATATAAAGAATGCCATGAGATTGTTTAATAAAATTCCGACCGTGTATGGAAAGCGGACGGCCGTCAGTATTTTGACAGCATCAAGACAAGGAGCGATCAGGGGTCATGGAGATCAAGACGAACGGCAGCGGGGTGGAGGAACTGTACAGGAAGGTCAAACTTCCAAATTTCTTCTGGAAATCAACTGTAAAGCAGTTTGCCGAGGAGTTGCGTGCCCAGATGGGGACGCGGATGGCCGAGGCCTCTCCCGTGGTCCCCGAGCATTTGAGGGTCTCCCCGGTGAAGACCGAAGCGCAGCCATCCGATCCGGCGCAGATCCGGTTGCCGGCGGCTGAGACGAGGAGCCCCGGTGCGGTTGCCGACGCGGGGAAGGGCGGATCTGCTGGGACCGAACCGGTGCGCCGGGATCCTGTCCACGCCGAGCCGATTAAGGACGGGGCGGCGGAAGGCGCGCCGGTGAAGAAAGGTCCATCGAAAGGCGAACCGGCCCAGCCTTCGCCGTTCCGAAAGGTTACGCAACCGATCCTGCTGGTGAAGAACGAGCCGGTTCCCATCGATCCGCCGGGGACCGAGTCCCCTAAGATCGAGCCGCTGAAGATCAGGTCCACGGAGGTCGGCCTCCTGAAGACCGAACTCCTGAAGGGTTCCCCGGCGCCGACCGAACCGGCGTCGGGTGAAACGGCGAGGACCGCCGGGATCGCCGAACCGATCGAGTACACCGTCAAGGAGGGGGACTCCCTCTGGAAGATCGGCAGGCAGCTCTTCAAGACCGATCCCTATCAGATCGCCCGGGACAACGGGATCACCAATCCCAACCTGATCCGCCCCGGTCAGAAACTGATCATCAATCCCCCGCCGCCCAAGTCCGCCCCGCCTAGCCTGAGCGGCGAGGTGACGGCCAGTTGGTACGGGGCGGATCATCAGAACCGGCTTACAGCCAGCGGCCAGCGTTTCGACATGAACCAGAACACCCTGGCTCACAAGACGCTGCCCCTGGGGACGAAGGTCCGGCTGGTCAATCCGGAAAACGGGAGGTTTACCGAGGGGATCGTGAACGACCGGGGGCCTTACATCAGGGGACGGGACGTGGATCTTTCCTACGGCATGGCGAAGAAGCTCGGGTTCGTCAAGAAGGGGGTCGCTAAGCTCGACATCGAGACGATTTGAGGCCAGCGGGGATGCGGGCGGATCGACCCCGAACCGCGATCCGGCTGTAGTGGCCGGCAAAATTGACTCCGGCCTGGCTTGACTGGGGTCAGATCCGGAGGATCGTCCAGGCCCTCTGTCCGGGATACCTGGACGTTTTCCAGTTCGACAGGACATCGTCCGACTATGCCGGATGTAAAGAGGTCCAATCCACTGTTGCGGGATGGTTCCTATTTCTACATGGGTTAGTAAAAAGATCATGTATCCAATCGCTTATCGACAGAGGGGGTGAAACGGAGGTTATTGGCATATCTATTGCGGTAGCAATGGCTATAGGGGCCATGGGACCGCCGGATGATCCAAGACCCTTTCCCGATGCAGCGCTGTTCATCGCACTTTCGGAATCTTCCCGTGTCAGCATCCGGCGAGCCATCACAACGGCTTGAGGCGGTCTTCGCGGAAGAAGCATTTGCGAGGATTGGTTCGGGCAGCCCAGAGACTGCGGGACTCGATGGTCTGAAACGGTTTGGGTTTATCTGGATCAGGTTGGAACATGCCAACAGGCACTGGAAACACCACAGTTGGTTTGGACGTGATCCTCGCCCTAGAGAATGCCATCCTCCATGCGGATTTACAAACAGGCCGGAGAATCCTCGAGGAGATCGCCGTCGTATATGGAGAAGAGGCGGTGATTTCCCAGGTGATCGAACCGATCCTGTCCGAGCTCGGAGATCTGCTGAAATGCCAGGAAATCTCCCAGGTCAAGCCTTACCAGGTTCCCATGATTGTCGACGAGCTGTTGCGCCTCTATCGCTCCACCCCTCGGAGCGCGAAAGTCTGACAGGTCCCATCGTCCGGGACTGCAGGGAGAATGACAGCCATCACCCAGGCCGAAAAAACGTCTCCAATGGGCATCGACGTGCAGGCGAAGGCATGGTCGGTGCTGTATCGGGCCAGTGGGGTCGCCGTGCTGCCATATTGAAGGAGTCGGGGAGAAAATGGTTAACCCTTCGCCAGGACAGAGAAGAGAATCGGCGCGAAAGGGTAGCAACACCCGTTCGAGGCGAGGAGTAGTCGTAAATGGGGAACATTCTCATCGTTGACGACGAGCGCAGCATCCGCATGACCGCCAAGGCCTTTCTGGAGATGGAGGGCCATACGGTGGAGACGGCCGAGGATGCAGTGTCCGCCATGGTCATCTTCGATCAACGGCCGCCGGACGTGGTCTTGACCGATATCATCCTGCCCGAGGTTTCCGGTGTCTATCTCCTGCAGAGGATCCGGGAGAGATCGGCCGATGTCCAGGTCATCATGATGACGGGAGAGCCGACCCTGGAGACGGCCTCCGAATCCCTGCGACTGGGCGCCGTGGATTACCTGCAGAAACCCGTCGGCAAGGATGAGTTGCTCAAGTCTGTGCGGTACGCCCTGGAGGTCAAGAAGCTCAGGGACGATAAGGTACGTCTCGAGAGTGAGAACCAGAACTATTTGAATCATCTCGAACAGCTGGTCGAGATGCGCACCCATGCCCTGGTCGCGAGTGAGGAGGGGCTCCGGCATCGTGCCGAGGAACTCTCGATCCTGAACCGGCTGGCCCGATCGGTGAACGAGAGCGTCACCCTGGAAGATGCCGTCCAGTGCGGATTGCGCGAGATCGTGAATGCCGTTCAACCTGATTTGGCCGTCTTCTTCCAACTGGTGGGCAACAATCTCGTCCTCAAAGGACGATTTCCCGATGCGCAGACGCTGGTTTGGCCGATCGAGGATTCCCACACAGTGGGAGCCTGTCTCTGCGGGCTGGCGGTCCGGGAAGGCAAGGCGATTTATTCTCAGGACATTCTGGTGGATGGCCGCTGCACCCTGATGGAGTGCCGCAAGTCGGGATTCCGCTCCTTTGCCGCCCTGCCGCTGGGGAGCGGATCGGAAACCATCGGCGTATTGGGGATCGCCTCCGCTCAGTAGAGGGATTTCCAAGAGAGGTCGTCCTTTCTCGAAGCGCTGACCAACGAGATGTCCATCGGACTCAAGAAGAGCCTCCTGTACGAGCAGGTGCACCTCCATGCCATGGAACTCAAGGAGAGCCTCAACCGGATCCGGGAGGGAGAGACCGAGCGGCGCATGCTGGAACGGCATCTGCGCCAGTCCCAGAAGATGGAGGCCATCGGGACCCTGGCCAGCGGGATTGCCCATGACTTCAACAATATCCTGGGCGCAGTGATCGGATATGCCGAAATCGCCCTTCTCAATTCTCCGATCGGATCCAAGTCCCGAAAAAGCATCGAGATGGTGCTCTCCGCTGGCGGACGGGCGCGGGACCTGGTCAACCAGATCCTGGCCTTCAGCCGGCAGAGCGAGGAAGAGCGGAAACCGATCCAGATCGATCATACCCTTCAGGAGGTGCTGCGCTTCATGAGGGCCTCCTTGCCGGCCACGATCGAGATCCGCAGGGAGATCGCCCCGGATGTGGAGAACATCATGGCCGATCCGATCCAGATCCAACAGGTTCTCATGAACCTGTGCACCAACGCCCTCCATGCCATGGAGGGAATGGGCGGCGTGCTGGACGTCGGACTCGCCTCGGTGAATTTGACCCCTGAAGACACACAACTGCTGCCGGATCTCAAGCCTGGACCCCATGTCAGGATTACGGTGAAAGACACGGGGCACGGGATGAGCGAGGCCACCCTGGCCAAGATTTTCGACCCCTATTTTACGACCAAAGCCAAGGGGGTCGGCACGGGGCTCGGTCTGACCGTGGTGCACGGCATCGTCAAGAAGCATGGCGGCGCTATCAGGGTCCAGAGCGAACCCGGAAAAGGGTCGACGTTCTGTCTCTATTTCCCGGCCGTCCCGAAAGAGGCCGTTTCGGAAACGCGGATCCCCGAGCAGATGCCCACCGGACACGAACGAATTCTCCTGATCGACGACGAGCAGGTCCTGGTGGACATCGGCAAAGAGATGCTGGAGTATCTGGGATATAGTGTGGAAACCCGGACCAGCAGCGTGGATGCCCTGAGCCTCTTCGGTGCCGACCCCTTCCGGTTCGATCTGGTCATTACCGACATGACCATGCCCAACATGACTGGAGAGAAGCTAGCCGTGGAACTCAGACGGATCCGGGGAGACATTCCCATTGTGATCTGTACCGGCTACAGCGAAAGGCTCTTGGAGGAGAGGATCAGGGCCGTCGGGATCAGTGCCCTGGTGATGAAACCCATCCTCATGGCCCAACTGGCCTCGGCCATACGCGAGGCATTGGATCGGAGATTGCCGCAGGACACCGGTGACGCGGCCGGGATGCGGCCGGATTCGATTCCTGCTCCATTCCCGCTTCTTCATTAGATGGGCAGGTCAGAGCAGCGTAGGAGTTGGGTCCATGCTTGGGAAAAAGATTTTGATGATCGCGATCGGCGTCCTTTGGCTGGGGGCGGTGGCCTCGGTGGCGGACGCCCAGACCCGCCTGAGGATCGCCTATCCCGTTTTCCCCCCTTTTCACTGGGTCAAGGAGAACGGGATGATGACGGGGTTCTTCTATGACATCCTTACCGAGGCCCTGCAGAACAGGATGGATGTCACGCTGGTCTGGACGGCCTATCCCTGGATCCGTTGCCAGGAGTCTCTGAAGAACGGGACGGAAGACGCCGTGATCACCGTGCCCACCGAGGAGCGCGCAGCCTTTACCGTCACGCACCGGGAGGCCTTCTGCCACAAATCGCTGAACCTGTTCACTTATGCGGACCACCCGCGTCTGGACCAGATCAAGAAGGTCCGCAGGATCGCCGATCTCAGGGACGGCGGCTTCTCCGTGATCACCTATAGCGGAAACGGTTGGCACAAGACCCATGTTCAACCCCTGGGGGTCAAGACCTATGAGACCGGCTATCTGGTCAATGTGTGGACGATGCTGGCCCAGAGGCGTGGGGATACGGTGATCGAGTGGCCGCCAGGGGCATGGCCGGACATCAAGCATGCCGGTGTCTCCGACAGGGTCGTGGATACATCCATTGTGCTCTCCACCATGCCCTTTCACCTGTTGATCCGAAAGGACTATCCCCGGTTGGACCTCTTGACCGAGTTCAACGGGGTCATCAAGAAGATGAAGGCAGACGGCACCATGAAAAGGATCCTGTCGAGGTACCACTGATTCAACCGGGAGTCGGTCCGGCCTCGACCGGTTTGGAGATGGAGATATGAAAACCAAAAGGATCATGATCGCCTGCGGCGCTCTGCTGTTCGCTGCCTTTTCCCTTTTCGTCGGGCTCTATCAGGGCCACGTGTACAACAGGGCCATGGTTCAGATCCGCGACCATGCCGATGTGGTCGCCAGTTCGCTCTGGACATTCGAGAAATCCAGCCCGATGGCCTATCTCACGCTTGCCGCCAAGGCCAACGGCTACGACCGGATCGTGGTCAGAAACGATCAGGGAGACATCTTCCTGGACATCCCCGGCCCCAAGCCGATCCTGTCGGACAGAGTCCTCCGATCGGTCAACCTGATCCCCCTCTACTGGCTGGAAACCGCCGTCGAATTCGAGGGGAAGCGGATTGGGACTATCTTCGCCCTCTGGCCTTGCCGGGCCATCTATCTGCACCTCTACATCCTGCTCTGCATCCTCCTGATCCTGCCGGGAATCTGGTTTTTCCTGAGACTTCTGGACTCCAACCGGACCTTGGAGAGCCGGGTGCGGGAGCGAACCGCCGAGCTCGAGAGGGAGAACATGGAACGCCGGCGTGCGGAAGAGGGATTGCGCAAATACGAGCGTATCGTTTCCATCTCTCAGGATCTGATGGCCCTGATCCGGCGCGGTTACGTCTATGAGGCTGTCAACGAGAGCTTCCTGAAGGCGCACCGCAAGACGCACGATCAGATCCTGGGACGGACGATGATCGAGGTTCTGGGGCCAGCCTTCATGGAAAAGATCCAGCACCAGATCGATCGGGCCCTTGCCGGCCAGACGGTGCGCTATCAAGAACAGCTTGAGCTTGCAGGTCTGGGCCCGCGCATTATGGACGTTACCTATTTTCCTGTCTTCGATGACCAGGGGAACCCCGAGGGGGTCGTGGTCAATGCCAGGGATATCACCGAAACCCGCAAGCTCGAAGAGCAGCTGATGCAGTCCCAGAGGATCGAATCCATTGGCACACTGGCTGGCGGCGTGGCCCACGAGATCAACAACCCCATCAACGGCATCATGAACTATGCCCAGTTGATCCTGGATGCCCTCGACAAGGGTAATCCGGCGGCGACCTTCGCCCAGGAGATCCTGCACGAAACCCAGAGGATCGCCAAGATCGTACGAAACCTGCTGACCTTTGCCCGGCACGAGAAACAGTCCCACAGCCCGGCACGGCTTTCGGACATCGTCTCGGCGGTTCTTTCCCTGATCCAGACGGTGATGCG
>CAYOGU010000157.1:0-8512 GCA_964403345.1 uncultured Syntrophus sp.
GCGGGGTTGCGCCGGACGGCCCGGCGGATCAACTGCCGGGACTGGTAATCGGTCCTTCCTGTCACCGTGCAGGTGTTGACGATGTAGCAGTCCGCCTCCTGGTCGAAGGGGACGAGCGCCATGCCCCGAGCCGCGAGCAGTTCTGCGATCCCGGCCGATTCGCACTGGTTGACCTTGCAGCCCAGCGTGGCCACGGCGACCCGGATCATCGGGCCTCCGTCCGGCCCGGATTCCACCGGGGATGTCCCGCCCGGGTTCGGCGTCGACGATGCGGGGGACGAACCGCCCGCTGGATGGGACCACTGCACCAAAGCTGTTTGCCGCTCCTCTCTACACGATTCGGACGGGGCCTCTCATTTGCCGGACTGATGGGCCCTTTGCGAGACTGTCCATGCCGGCCTTCATCTAATCGCCTGGGGTGTCCTTTGTCAAGGCGAAAGGATTTCTGGCGTTTGTCACCCCTTTCCAGTAGAATGCGTTCCAGCTTCGGGGAGGTGAATCATGCAAGAGATCGTCCGGACATTTTCCGAGCATCCCCTGACCACGATGGCGGTCTGCTTCGCGGCGCTCGTGATCCTCTATTTCATCTTCAAGAGGCTCGTCAAGGTGGCGTTGGTCATCCTCATCATCGCTCTGGCGATCGTCGGCTACTTCTATTTCCAGCATCCCGACCAGAGGCCCGCGACCTTGGGCGATGCCTGGGACAAGGCCCGCGACGAAACGGGCCGGATCGTGGAAAAGGGGAAGGCGTTCTTCGATAAGGGGCAGAACCTGTACGAAAAAAGCAAGCAGATCATCGACCAGGGGATCGACTTGGGGAAAGAGGCCGTGGACAAGGGGATGAATACCGCCGACCGGGTCGGTAAGGCCTTCAAGGGGGACGGTAAAGACCAGGGGAAGTAGCCCATCGGAGGAGAGGCCTATATCGCCTCAGAGGGACAGCCTTTTTACGGTCGGCAGACGGGACCTAGAAAAGGTTGACCTCCATCGCCCTGGCGGGACATGCGGAGACGCAGAGCTCGCAGCCGTTGCACCGTTCCGGCTCGAAGACGACCTTCCAGGTGGTCCGGTCGATGTCGAGGGATCCGGTCGGACAGAAGGCCGTGCAGGCGCCGCAGTGGACGCACTTGTCCAGGTTCTGGCTGACGCTCTTGGAGAGGGGTTCCACGTTGAGCCCGAGCCCCTTCAGATAGCGGATCCCGTTGTCGAAGTTTTCCTTCTCGCCGCTCAACTCCAGGACGAGCACGCCCTCCCGCCTGGGGAAGATCCGCGCCTTGAGGATGTTGAGCAAAAGGTCGTACCGCTTCACCAGCTCGTAGATGATCGGCTTTTCTGCGAAGTCGGCCGGGTAGCGGATGACCACCTTTCTGGAATACATGATGCCGGTTTCCCTTCTGAAAATCCTAATAATGCTATAAGGAATCCCCTTCGCTTGTCAAGCCTTTAGTTCCGTTGGTGGTGACTCATTTTTTGTCGTGGGATGGATTTCGGGCGCTCATGAATCTTTTTCGACCCTGCAGCGTCTCGCTCCGCTGCACCGGCAAAAACTCGCGGCCTGCAGCCGCTCGGACAGTTGCCGCTGCGGCTGCTGCGCTTCGCCGGCAGGAGGCCCCGAGAAACCTTCAAATCGCGCCCCCAAAACCCATCCTACGACACAGGGCAAGCGGAGTCACTACCGTTCCGTTTCAATTCCAGGAGGGCGTCCCAATCGAGCGTCGGGAAGATCCGGTGCAGATCGTGGTCGTCGTCGACCAGGCGGTGGTCGAGGTTCGAGAAGAGCCGTACCGCCACCTGCCGCGCCGCCTCGGGCGGGACCACGTCGTCGTGGATGCCGTGGACGTGCAGAACCGGGATCTTGCGCGGCGAGCCGTAGCGGGCGCTGAGGTCGGCGTGGGCGAGGGCCGGGGCCAAAAGGACGAGGCGCCGGACGCGGGCCTCGTTTTCCAGGGCGAAGAGGGCGGCCATGAGGCCCCCGTAGCTCGATCCGACGAGGATCAGGTGGTCCCTTCCCGCGAGGCTTTCTTTGAGCTTCGCCATCCGTTCCTCGAGGGGGCCTGTGTAGTCCTCCATCAGCATATGAGGGTATCGCTTCCGGAAGAAGCTTCCCTTGGTCCCCCGGCTGCTGCTCTCGAGGCCGTGGATGAAAACGCCCGTGGCACCCATTCTGTCTTTCCTCCTTAAGGGTTCGTTCTCTAATTCTGGCCTGAAGCGGGGCTTCAGGCCAGACCACGCCGGTGGTGACTCATTTTGTGTCGTAGGTATGGATTTTGGGCGCTCACGAATCTTTTTTGACCCTGCAGCGTCTCGCTCCGCTGCACCGGCAAAAACTCGCGGCCTGCAGCCGCCCAGACAGTTGCCGTTGCGGCCGCTCAAGCTTCGACGGCAGGAGACCCCGAGAAACCTTCAAATCGCGCCCCCAAAACCCATCCCACGACACAGGGCAAACGGAGTCACTACCGACCAGTCCTTTCGCGTTGCTTTCCATAGGCCGGTGTGTTAGGAATTTTCAAGGAAAAAATGAAGGCCCCGGGCGCGAACCGGGGGCTTCCCGGGAGAGGAGGTCGTCATGTCGCTGGTCGTTCCGTTCCGTGCGCTCAGGCCCTCGAATTCCGTGGCCGATCGGGTCGCGGCCCCGCCCTACGACGTCCTCAACGTCGAGGAGGCCAGGCAGTGGGTCAAAGGGAACCCGCTGAGTTTTCTCCACGTGGAAAAATCGGAGATCGACGTTCCCGACGCGTCGGGAGTGGACGACCGACGGATCTACGAGATGGCCAGGACCAACCTGGAGGCCATGGTCCGGGGGAGGGTCCTGGTGCGCGATGAGGCCCCCCAATTCTACCTCTACCGGCAGCGGATGGGGGACCGCATCCAGTCGGGGATCGTGGCGGGCGTCAGCATCGCCGAATACGAATCCGGAAAGATCAAGCGACACGAGCTCACCCGGGCGGACAAGGAGCGGGAGCGGATTGCCCACATCGATACGGTGGGGGCGCAGACCGGGCCGGTCTTCATGGCCTACCGGGGCCGGGAGGCGATCAACCGCCTGGTCGACCGGATCGCGTCCGGGCCGCCCGAGGTGGATTTCCGGGCCGCGGACGGAGTGGGCCATACCGTCTGGCGGATCGCCGGGGCGGATGCCGTCCGGGAGGTGGCGGAGGGGTTCGCCCCCGTGGAGGCCCTCTACATCGCAGACGGCCACCACCGGGCCGCGGCCGCGGCCGCCGTCTGCCGCCTGAGAGACTCCCGGAGGCCGGGTTCCGACGGCGCGCACCGGATCATGATGGCCGTCCTCTTCCCCCAGGATCAGCTCAGGATCATGGATTACAACCGCGTCGTCCGGGACTTGAACGGCTTGACACCGGAGGCCTTTCTGCAGCGGGTCGGCGAGCGATTCCAGATTTCGGAGGGCTTCGCCGGAAAGTCACCGGAGAGGGTCCACGACTTCGGGATGTACCTGGACGGGGCCTGGCGTCGCCTGACGGCCCGGGAGGCCATCGTGCGGAACCTGGATCCCGTTGCCGCCCTGGACGTATCGATCCTTCAGGAGCACCTGCTCGGCCCGGTCCTGGGGATCGGCGATCCCCGGAGAGATCCCAGGATCGAATTCGTCGGCGGCATCCGGGGCATGGAGGGGCTGGAGCGGCTGGTCGACTCAGGGGGCTGCGCCGCGGCCTTTTCCCTGTACCCTCCCGCGCTCGACCAGATGATGGCCGTGGCCGACTCGGGGCAGGTCATGCCGCCGAAGTCGACCTGGTTCGAGCCCAAGCTCCTGAGCGGTCTGTTCGTGCATCTTCTGGGATGACCATGGACCGGGAACCCCTCTTGAGAGACGACGAGACGCTTGACGAGATCCTCGGGGGGCGCCTGAGGGTCCTGCAGAAGAAGTCCGGCTACCGCTTCTCCATCGACGCCGTGCTCCTGGCCCACTTCGCCGCCGCCGGGCAGGGGGCGGCATGGGTCGATCTGGGAACGGGGAGCGGCGTCCTGGCCATGATCGTCGCCCAGAGGGACCCCCTAGCGAGGGTCCTGGGGGTCGACATCCGGGAGGAATGCGTCGAGATGGCCGACCGCAGCGTCCGGATCAACGGCCTCGAGGGCCGGGTGGAGATTCGTCTCGGGGATACCCGCCAGCCCGAAGCCATCGCCCCTCCCCGCTCCTTCGATGCGGCCCTTTTCAATCCCCCCTACCGCCGGCTCCGGTCAGGCCGGATGAACCCCGATCCGGCCAGGGCATCGGCCCGCCATGAGATCGCCGGAACGGTCGGGGATTTCCTCGGGGCCGCCGCCCATCTGCTCCGGGAGGGGGGGCGGGCCTTCGCAATCTGGCCGGCCAGCCGGGCGGTCGAATTGCTCGTGAGGATGAGGGACGGCCGGATCGAACCCAAGCGGATCCGGATGGTCCATTCCCGCCCGGGCGGACGGGGGGAGTTTCTGCTCGTGGAGGGGCGCAAGGGCGGCGGAGAGGAGCTTGCGGTTCTCCCGCCCCTTTTCATCTACGGCCGGGAGGGGGGGTACACCAGCCAGATGTCGGCTATCTTCCGGGATCTCGGCGCCTCTCCCGCTGACGGCGGCGGCTGATCTCCCGGGTCATGACCCGTTCCAGTATCTCCTTGAGTTCCGGGTCCCGGACCGCTTCGAGGCTTTCACGCATCACCTCCCGGTCCCGTCCGGCCAAGGGAGGGGGCGCGGGGTCGGCCGCGGGCCGTCCCGGTGTCCCGGCGGCGGGGGCGGGGATCTCGCCGATGGAGAACTTCAGGTTGCGGACGGGGGCCGTGCCCGTCATCTCCCCCAGGCGGGCCAGGATCTCCTCCTTGAGGAACTGGAGCTGGTGCATCCAGACCGGGGCGGAGACGCGGACGTAGAGGATCCCCCTCTTGAGCGTCTCGGGATGGGTCTGCAGGGCGATCTGGGGGCCGACGGCCCGTCTCCAGAGATCGGTCAGACGCCGGTCCGTCGTGGTATGGGGGATGTTCCGCTTCTTGAGGATCGTCTGGAGGACCTCCCCCAGGGGATCCAGTTTCGGTTGTCTGGCCCGTCTGCGCATGGGCTTTTTTCTCACACTTTGCCGATCCCCGTCAAGGGGACGGCCCGTTGGGTGGTGGCGCATTTTGTGTCCGCAGATGGATTTCGGAGCGCTCATGAATCTTTTTCGACCCTGCACGCCCTCGCTTCGCTGCAACGGCAGAACTCGCGCTTGACGGCGCTCTCAAACAGTTGCCGTTGCGGCCGCCGCGCTTCGACGGCAGGGTCCCCGAAAAACCTTCAAATCGCTCTCCCGGAATCCATCTTCAGACCCATGGCAAACTGGTTCGCGACCGCCTGTTTTGGAGGTTATCAATGGGACTGATGGAGATGATGGAACAGGTCAAGGCGCACCCCCGTTACCGGGAGGCGGGGATGATCCTCAGCCATACCGGCGTGGTCCGGTCGACGGCGCGGGACGGCCGCCCTGTCCGGGAACTCACGGTCCGCGCGGACCGCGTGCGTCTCGCCGGGATCATCGACGAGATGAAAAGGCGGCCGGGGATCGTCGAGGTCCTCGTCGAGTTGAACGAGGGGAAGCTCCTGGTCGGCCAGGAGGTGATGTACGTCGTCGTCGCCGGCGACATCCGGGAGAACTGCTTCCCTGTCCTGATGGATACGGTGAACGCCATCAAGCGGGACGTGACGAAAAAGACCGAGATCTAGCGGTCGCCCTGGAGCCCCTGGAGCTCCTTGGCGAAGGTTTCGTAGGCCATCCGGTCGAAAAGGCAGAAGCGGATCTTCTCGATGTCGCCGTGTTCCCACAGGTAATCGATCGCGGTCTTGAGCGCGATGCGGGCCGCCTCGGCGAGGGGGTAGCTGTAGACCCCGGTGCTGATGGCGGGGAAGGCGATGCTCTTGAGGCCGTGGGCCGAAGCAAGCCGGAGGCTGGACAGATAGGCGCTCTTGAGGAGTTCCGCCTCCCCCTTCGTTCCCCCCTGGTAGACAGGGCCCACGGTGTGGATCACGTATCGGGCCTTCAGGTTCCCGCCGGTGGTGATGACGGCCTGCCCCGTGGGACAGCCCCCGATCTTCCGGCATTCGGCCATGATGGAGGGTCCCCCGGCGCGGTGGATCGCCCCGTCCACGCCTGCCCCGCCCATGAGGCGCGAGTTGGCCGCATTGACGATGGCGTCGGTCTCCTCCTCAGTGATGTCCCCCTGGACGAGGACGATCGTCCCCTGGTGGATCCGGACTTCCATATGGATGACCTCCTTTCTTGCGAGACCTTTCATTCCCGCCAGGGGGTGCCCTCCCCCCGGACGAGCATCCGGTAGGTCTTTTCGATCCGGTCCCAGTTGTCCTCCCGGTCCATGGACCAGTAGCGGCCGATGACCGATACGACCTTCCCCAGGCCGATCTGGGCGGCCTTCTCGCCGATGCGCCCCACGTAATGGGCTCCGGCCTCCGGCATCTCCCCCCTCCGGCCGAGCATGGCGTGGATGAAGAGCTCCCGGATCCCCTCCTGCCGGGCGAGGTCCATCAGGGCGAAGAGGTGGTGGATCGATCCGTGGGAACTGAAGAAGGAGACGATCCCCATCAGGTGGAGCGCCGTTCCCCGGTCACGGGCGGCGCGCATGGTATCTCGAAAGGCCCCGTTCCGGAAGAAGGATCCGTCAGCGATGGCCCGGTCGATCTTCACCCGGTCGGAGTAAATTCTTCTGCCTGCCCCGATATGGAGGTGGCCCGCCTCGGAATTGCCGACCGATCCGGCGGGCAGCCCCACGGCCTCCCCCGAGGCCAGGAGCGTTGTATGGGGCCACCGGGCTACCAAGGCGTCCATCGCGGGGGTTCGCGCCTTGGCGATCAGGTTGCCCCGGGTCTGGTCGCTCCATCCCCAGCCGTCCAGGATCAGCACGAGGACGCGCTTCCCGGCG
Source organism: uncultured Syntrophus sp. (assembly GCA_964403345.1). Lineage (GTDB taxonomy): Bacteria > Desulfobacterota > Syntrophia > Syntrophales > UBA5619 > JAKAFS01. The sequence continues at coordinate 6,900 of CAYOGU010000157.1, forward strand.
GTCCCGCCGCCCCGGCCCGGGGCGGACGCGATGAGGGAACGCCCCGTCATCGCCGCAGGGGCCGGAAGGCCCAGGAGGTCCAGGACCGTGGGGGCGACGTCCGTGAGCTCTCCGTCCGGCCTGAGGGTCATTCCGTCCTCCGGCGAGGCGAGGATGAAAGGCACGGGGCTGTCCGTGTGGCCCGTGTCGACGTTCCCGTCGGGGTAGATCCATTTTTCAACGGTCCCGTGGTCCGCGCTCACGATGGCGGTGATGCCGGCCCGGAGGGCCTCTGCGACGATCCGGCCCGCGCACGTGTCGACGCATTCCACGGCCCGGATAATGGCCGCCTCGTTTTCGATGTGGCCGACCACGTCCACGTTGGGGAGGTTGATGAAAATGAAACGGCAGCCTGGATCGCGGATCTTCCCGATGGCCGCTTCGGTGATGAGGGTGCCCGACATCTCCGGGGCCTCGTCGAAGAGGACCACGTCCTTGCGGGTCGGAACGACGATCCTCTCCTCGCCGGGCAGGGTTTCCTCCCGCTTCCCGTTGAGGAAGTATCCCACATGGACCGCCTTTTCCGCCTCGGTGATCTTGACCTGCCTGATGCCGTGCCGGGAAAGGGTGTCGCCCAGCGTGTCGGCCACCACCGCCTCGGCGGGAAAGGCCACCCGGACGGGAAGCCCCTTCTGGTATTCGATCATCGTGGCGAAATCCAGCCCCAGGTCTCTCTCGACAGGGAATTCCCTGAAGTCCTTCTGCGTCAGGCAGCGGGTCAGTTCGATTTCCCTCTCCCCCCGGATGTTGTAGAAGATGACCGAATCTCCCCGGCCGATCCTCCCCAGAGGCTTCCCCCGGCCGTCGGTGAGGACCAGGGGACAGAGGGTCTCATCCTCCTCGCCGCGCCGGTAGGCTTCCCGGACGGCCGCCACGAGGGGAAAAGGTGTTTCGCTCATGGTTACTCCTTGGCAGGGACCGCATTCTGTTCCAGAGTCAAGGTTTCTTCGTTGCGCCTCCCCGCAGGGTTTTATTAACGGATGCGGCCGGAAGAGTAAAGGGAAACTTTCCGGGGGATTGGGTCTTGAAAAACCGCGGCTTCAATGGTAAATACAAACCGCTTGTCGCCAGGATGGACGCGGTGACCCGGGGTCCGCGGACGATTCGATCAGGCGGGGGGGCGGCGGCCGGTCGGGGCTCTCCACAGGGGTGAACATCGGGGCAGGGGTGTGGCGGACCAATACCAGAAGCAGAGATTGAAGATGGTCGATGCCCAGATCCGGGCAAGGGGCATCAAGGCCCCGCGGGTCCTGGCCGCCATGGAAAAGATTCCCCGCCACTGGTTCATCGACGAAGGGCTGGCCAACCAGGCCTACAACGACAGCCCCCTGCCCATCGATCGCCAGCAGACCATCTCCCAGCCCTACATCGTCGCCCTCATGTCGGAGGCCATGGAGCTGACCGGCAGGGAAAAGGTCCTCGAGATCGGCACCGGCTCCGGATACCAGACCGCGATCCTCGCCGAACTGTCCGAGCGGGTCTTTTCCATCGAACGGATCGCCGTGCTGGCCAGCCGGGCCAGGAAGGTCCTGGATGCCCTGAACTACTACAACGTGGCGATCCGGGTGGGGGAT
>CAYOGU010000158.1:0-8503 GCA_964403345.1 uncultured Syntrophus sp.
TCTTCACGGATGCCGAGATTCGGATAGGTCTTGCGGATGAGGTCCAGATTGGTGGTGATGGCCATGTCGAAGCACGACGGCGCCAGGTCGAAAATCGTGGGAATGGCGCTGCAGGCCTCCTTGAGATCCGTGAAGTAGACGATGCAGGTCGCCTTCTGTGTGGCCAGGGGCAGGGCCCTCAGCTTGGCCTCGGTGATGATGCCCAGGGTGCCTTCGGAGTGGGCGAAGATACGGCTCCAATCCACCGGGACGTTTTGCTCCAGTTGCTTCAGGATGTCGAAGACATTGTAGCCCGAGGAATTTTTCGGCACCTGGGGATAATGGTCGTTGATCGCCGCCGCATTTTGGCGGATGAGCTCGACAATCTTGTTCCAGGGTTCCCGGTCGGATTGGATCTCCGAGGTCCATAAACCGGTGCCGTCGGACAGCACCACGTGCAGGTCCAAAACCTGATGCTGCGTGGTGCCCAGTTTGCAGGAATTTGCGCCGGAGGCGTTGTTGGCGATCATCCCGCCGACGGTCGCCATATCGGTGGAGGCGGGGTATGAGGCCACAAACACCGAGTGTTTCTTCAGGGCGTTGTTGAGCCGGGTGCAGATCAGGCCGGCCTGGGCAAAGATGATTTTCCCACCGTCCGGATGCTCCTTCAGGACCTCCATCTTATCCAGGGACCGCATGTCCAGGACGATGCCGGCCCCGACGGATTGGCCGGGAAGACCACTTCCGGCACCCCGTGCGTTGATCGGAATGCGATTCGCATAGGCGTATCGAACGGCCTTTTCCACATCGCTGTGGTCCTTCACCCCGATCACCGCCAGGGGGGTGAGGCTGACCGGGCCGACATCGAAGGCATAACCCATGCAGCCGACCTGGCTGGTTTCGATCCTTGATTCGGGGACGCCGGCTCCGATGAGGCCTTGGCGGATGGTCTGTCGATCAAAAGGACGCTGGTCCTGTTGTGTCACTGCGGATTCCGTTTGCATATCGGTTCTCCAATTCGTTGAGTTTATTGAGTCGTTAACGTTTGTTGCGTTCATCCAGTTTCAGGGCGGCGAGCAGGACCATGTGGGTGTTTCTGCCGCCGTAGCCCGGCTTTTGGCCTTCCTGCAGGGAGACCTTGACCGTGGCCTCGCCTCCAAAGATGATGGCAATCTTTCGGTTCGGTTTTTCGGGATGGGTGATCAGGGCGAGGCTGATGTCGGCCACATTGGTTCCCGTGGCCCCAGTCTTAATCTCGCAGCCCAGCTTTTCGAAAAAGGTGGCGGAGTCGTAACGGGCCAAGTATTGCCGGGCGTCGAGCCCCTGGGCCCGGGCCTGGGTCAGGGTATCCTGATCGGCAATGGCCCCAGCCAGGTCGGAATGGCCATCGACACCGTCGGTCGAGAAACTGGCGAAGGTTATGCGGTCGCCATCCATCAGATAGGCGGAGATGACCTTCCAGAGGTTCTCGATCTCCTGACTGACTTCCGCCTTGATCTTATCCGCCACGGAGCCGGTTTTGCAGCCAATGAGATGGACGGAGTATCCCAACTGTTCGGCTTTCTCCCGGGCGGTTTCCATGGCCAGGTCGTTATTGGCAATGATGACGTATTGGCTTTTGTCCTCGGCTAGGAGGGGGGAGTCTTTGGGCAGGGTTTCATTGTCCTCCTTGCCCAGATTCTCCTCAATGTACCGCTTGACCATTGCCGGGGCCTGGTCCCAGATGTGGTGGTTAATCAGGACCTTCTTGGCCGACTCGAACGTGGAGTCGTCGCCGACAGTCGGTCCCGAGGCGATAACTGACGGGTCATCCACCACGCCGGTTTTCGTCACCGGAACATCCGAGAGAACCAGGGAGATGAAACCGCCTGCGTCCTTGGCCATCTTGCGCATCCCCCCACCCTTCAGGGGATCCAGATGCTTGCGCACGGCATTGATCTCGTCGATGGTGGCCGGGACGGTCAACAGCAGGTTGCTGATGTCCTTATAGTCTTCCAGGCTGATTCCCGCTACCGGCAGGGCCATGAGGGAGGATCCGCCGCCAGAGATCAGGGCGATGACCAGGGTTTTGGGGTCGGCCCCTCTCAGGAGCTCGACCATTCGCCTGGCGCCCTCGACGCCGGCCTCGTTCGGTGTGGGATGGCTTGCCGCAAAGAGCTGGATGTTGCCGGAGATCGGTTCCCGGGCCTGCTCCTGATAGACGTTCAGGACGCCCGCCGCGATCCGCCCCCCCAGGATGCGGACCAGTTCCGAACCGGTGCGCCGTCCGGCCTTGCCGCCGCCCACGACCACGATTTTTCTGTAGTCGTGGAGGGGGTACTTCCTGCCCGCCACGGTCAATGTGTTCGCGGCTTCATCCAGCTGCACGTAACGTCTCAGGGCCGGTTCTGGCAATACGCATGCCAAGGCATGGTTGAAGATGGCCCTGGCATCCGCCTGTGCGGGATTGAGGGTGTCTTTGGATGAATGTCCTGCCTCGAGGGTGACCATACCAAGTCCTTTCTGTTGATCGTGATTAAGGGGTGATCCACTGGATCGGGAACCCGAACAAAAGCCGGTCTTCCCCGCAGGACTGCCGGAGCTGTCGGGCAAGACCGATGTTTGAACAGCGCCGGTCTGGCGGCTTGACCTCCTGCGGGATAGGGGCCTAGAGCAATGCCCAGGCCTGTCGGAACACCCGCTTCGAGTTGGCCAGCACCAGGTCGGGATTCTCTCCCGCCATCGGTTTGACCTCAAAGCTGACGATCAGCTTGTCCTTGGCCTTCACGGCGGGGTCGTCCTTCAGGAGTCCCGCTTCAAAAGCCGCCCCGAGGAATTCCCGCAGCTGATCGACATCGTTCTCTCCGCCGTTCACCCCGAAGCGTGGATGCAGGTCGCCGTATGCCGGATGGCTTTTGTCCTTCAAGACGCAGTTGCCCATGTGAAGATGGGTGATGTACGGGGCACAGTTTTTCAGGGCCGTTCGGGTCGGCTCGTGCTGCAACGGGAAGTGGGACAGATCCAGCATGAGACCGAAATTGGGGTATTTCGCCCTGATCTTCTGGGCGACGGTTGCGGCCAGTTCGGACTTGCCGATCAGGCATTTCTTGTCCACGTCCACGTCAAAGGTTTCCAGCTCGAATGCGAGATGGAATTTCTGGCTGTAAGCACACAATTCCTCGAGGGACTGCAGCAGCTTCTGCACCCCCTGCTCCTCCAGTTCTTTCCCGGGATGGGGACCGGACAGCACCGCCACCCCCTTTGCTCCCAGATAGGCCGCCTCCTCGATGCACTTTTTTATCTCGGCCACGGCTTTCTTCCGTTCATCTTCGTTCAGAGCGTTGAGGTCGAGCTTGTTCGACAGGAGCACGGGTTGTGCGCCGTAGGCGCATACGGCATGACTGCTCTCCAGGATCTTCTTCACCTGTTCACGATCCTTTTCCTCCTTGATGTGGGTGATCTCGACGGCGGTAAAGGAATCGTCCTTCAGGATCTTTTCCAGGGCCTCAGTGACAGGCTCAGTTTTTCCAGCTTCCGGGAAGGACATGAAGAGGATCGTCCCGAGATTCATGTACCGATACCAAGAGTCAACCATGATAACACTCCTTTCTGAATCTATGATGAACCATAGGGTTGTTCGATGAGGTCATGGACCCGATTCTTCCGGCGGGCATCCAATGGCTCTTAACAGAACGAGTCCTATCAAAAAGAAAGGCTTCTGTCAAGCCTAAACGATGATATGATCGTCTGATGATTAGATGAAGTGCGGATGCCGCTTGACAGAGCGCTTGGATATGTATATTATCGCACGACTTGGAATAGGGATGGGAACCGTCCTTGGGCGGGGGAGGACCGATGAGACCCAGTTCAATGCGTATCGAGAGAAAGAGAGTGACTGATCAGATCATCGATCAGTTGATCGCGATGATCGCGGACGGAAAGTTCAAGATCGGCGACAAACTGCCCTCGGAAACCGCCCTGATGGAGCTCTTCGGGGTTGGGCGCAGTTCCCTCCGGGAGGCCGTCGGGGCCCTGTCCCTGATCGGTCTTTTGACGGTGCGGCCGGGGCACGGCACGCACGTCAGCGCCGCGGCGGGTGAATCGCTCTCCAAACCCCTGCGCTGGGGCATGTTCGTGAGCTGGCAGGAGAAGCTTCACGAATTCATCGAGGCCAGGATCAGTCTCGAGCAGATCCTTGTGGGAATGGCCGCGGAACGGGCCACCGAGGCGGACATCGAGGAGATCCGCAGGGGGCTCGATCTTCTGAGAGTCACGAAATTGACACGGCGCAAGGCCATCCAGGCGGACCTGGTCTTCCACATGGCCATCGCCAACGCCAGCCACAACAGTGTCCTGGCCAGATTTCTGGAGGAACTCCGTCAGCCCGTGAGGAACTGGATGGAACAGAAGGCCTCCCTCTTCGGCGGGTACGACAGTGTGTTCGAACAGCATGAAGCCGTCCTTAAGGCGATCCAGGCGCGCGACCCGGTCCGGGCCCAGAAGGCGATCCGGGAGCACCTCGAAGCGGTCGGCGAGAGGCTGACCGCGGCCATGATCGAAAGGCGGAGCGCGTGACCTTTCCGTTGCCCGAGACCGCCGGATCCCAGGCGGTTTCGCCCTGTTTTCCATTGCCCTCCGTTTTTAAAAAACCCTTTCACCCCACCCGTCGTCTCTGTTAGAATCGTGCACGCGGGGCGCAACCCCGGGCGATGATCGTTCCCCTTCGGAGGGAGGGCGACGATCCCGCCGGAAGGATCGATGTGGACGGGGGGTGGGATGGACGGGATCGGGGTACCTTCGAAAGCGCAGATGAGACGCTGGGAGAAGCTGAAGACGGCCAAGCACCGCCGTCAAGAGGGGCTGTTCCTGGCGGAAGGGGGGAAGGTCGTCGATGAATTGATCCGGAGCGGACGGTCCCTGGAGGCCCTCCTGGTCCTCAAGGACCGGGTCGGCCGGTGGGAGCCCCTCCTGGCCGGTGTGCCGGCGGGGATCGGGGTCTACGTCCTCTCGGCCCGCGAATGGAACGCCCTGAGCCAGGACAAGACTCCGGAGGGGGTGATGGCCGTGGCCGCAGCGCCGGTGGCCGTCGACCCGACCTGCCTCCCGCAGGATTGCGGTCCTCTGCTTCTGCTCTATCGGGTCAACAATCCGAACAACCTGGGCGCCCTTCTGAGGACTGCGGATTGGTTCGGCTTCCGGACGGTCCTGATCAGCGCCGGCTCCGTGGAGACGACGAACCCCAAGGTCGTCCGGACGTCGATGGGGAGCCTTTTCCACCTGACCCTGATCGAACAGGTCGATTTCGGGCCTCTCCTGGCAGGGATCAGGGATCGGTTCAGGGTTGTGGGAAGCGATGCCGCTGAAGGGATCCCTCCCCATCCCTGCCAGGCCGGGACGGCCCTTCTCCTAGGGAGCGAGAGCCACGGCCTGCCGGGGGAACTTCTCGCCATGGCCCATGAACGCTGGCGGATCCACGGCTGCGGAGATGCGGAGTCCCTGAGTCTTCCCCAGGCGGCGGCGATCATGATGTACGAATGCGTGCGGAAGATTTCGGGAGAATCCTGATCAACGGGAGGTGATACGGTGAGGGAGGATGGGATGGAGGGCTTCATCCAGGTCATCACGACGACGGAGAAAAGGGAGGATGCCGAGCGGATCGCGCAATCGCTTGTGGAGCGGAGGCTTGCCGCCTGCGTCCAGATCCTGGGGCCCATCACAAGCGTCTATCGGTGGAAGGGACGGATCGAGACCGCCGGGGAGTGGCTCTGCCTTGTCAAAAGCCGCGCCGAGCTCTTCGGGTCGATCGAGCAGGCGATTCGTGCCCTCCATCCTTACGAAACGCCGGAGATCCTCGCGATGCCCGTGGCGGACGGGAGCCGCGCCTATCTGGACTGGCTTCGGGACGAGACGGCCGCACCTTGTGAGGCGTGACCATGCTGCTGGCAGGGGACATCGGCGGGACAAAGAGCCGTCTGGCGATCTTTGCGGAGGGGGGAGGCCCCCGTGCGCCACTCCATGAATCGAGCCTGCCCAGCGCCAGGTTCGGTGGGATCGAGGCCCTGATCCGGGCATTTCTCAAGTCGAGCGGGTTTTCCGCCGAGAGCGCGTCTCTGGCCGTTGCCGGGCCTGTGATCGACGGCCGGGCGATGGTGACCAATCTCCCCTGGATCGTCGATGGCGAACAGATCCGGCGGGACTTCGGCCTCAGATCGGTTCGTCTGATGAACGACCTGGCCGCGACCGTCCGGGCGATTCCCCTCCTCGAATCCGCCGATCTCCATGTGCTGAATTCCGGCGAGCCGGTCCGCGGGGGCGCCATCGCTGTGGTCGCCCCGGGGACCGGTTTGGGAGAGGCCTTTATGACCTGCGACGGCCGGCGCTTCCGGGAGCATGCCTCCGAAGGGGGGCATGCCGATTTCGCCCCGGCCGACGAACTGGAAATCGAGCTTCTCCGTGCCGCCCGCCAAGAAACCGGCCATGTGAGCTATGAGACCCTTTGCTCTGGACCGGGGATCGGGCGGATCTATCGGTTCCTCCGGGATCGGAAGGGACGCAAGGAACCTTCCGGATTGGCCGCGCGCCTGGCTGCGGCGGCCGATGCCACGCCGATCATCGTGGAGGAGGCCCTGGCCGATCATGGCGGCCTCTGCGGGGAGACCCTCACCCGGTTCGTCTCGATCCTCGGTGCCGAGTCGGGGAACTTCGCCCTCAAGACGCTCGCCACGGGCGGCCTCTATCTCGGGGGCGGCATCGTCCCGAGGATCATCCCCTTTCTCGAACAGGAAGGGTTCCTCCAGGCCTTCAGACGGAAAGGGCCCATGGCCGATCTGCTCCACCGCATGCCCGTCCAGGTGATCCTCGATCCGAGGGCGGCCCTGATCGGAGCCGCCGATTGCGGCCTGGCCTGTCGTTAATTTCTCTTTCTTTCTTGATTTAAGTCAAACCAACTGCCTCCTCCCTGCTGTAAAAGGTTCAAAAAGCAAGGGAGGGGACCCGAAGCGGCCCAGGGGCTCTTCCCCCGCAGAGGGCTGCAAAGGAGCTCGGGAGAGACGGATATCCTCCCCGGGAGACCCATGAACCCATTCAGAGAAGGAGGTATGACCATGTTTTGCTATCAGTGTGAACAGACGGCCAAGGGACAGGCCTGCGACAAGTCGGGGGTCTGCGGCAAGCAGCCCGATGTGGCGGCCCTGCAGGATCTGCTCGTCTATGCCGTGGCGGGGATGGCCCAGGTCGCCCAAGCGGCCAGGAAGGCCGGTATCCGCGACCGGGCGGCCGACGTCTTGACCTGCGAGGCCCTCTTCGCCACCGTCACAAACGTCGATTTCGACCCCGAACGTTTCGTCCCCCTGATCCGGCGAGCCGTCGCCCTGCGTGAGGCCCTTGCGGGAAAGCTCCGCGCCAAGGGGGCCCCGGCCGATTTTCCCGGCGAGGCCGCTAACTTCAAGCCGGCTGCCGACCTTGCCGGGATGATCGCCCAGGGCGAGGCCCACGGCATCAGGACCTATCCGGCCGCCGATGCGGATGTCCTGTCCCTCAAGCACACGCTCCTCTACGGCCTCAAGGGCATGGCCGCCTATGCGGACCACGCCCTGATCCTCGGGCAGGAGGACGATGCGGTCTTTGCTTTCCTCCAGGAAGGGCTGGCCGCCCTGCTGGATGCCAAGGTGGACCTCGGGGGGGCGCTCGATCTGGCGATGAAGTGCGGGCAGGTGAATCTCCGGACCATGGAACTGCTCGATGCGGCCAACACCGGCGCCTACGGACACCCGGTCCCCACCCAGGTCCCCCTGGGGGCGAAGAAGGGCAAGGCGATCCTCGTGTCCGGCCACGACCTGAAGGACCTCGAAGGGCTGCTCCGGCAGACCGAGGGGAAGGGAATCTTCGTCTATACCCATGGCGAGATGCTCCCCGCCCACGGCTATCCGGGCCTCAAGAAGTACCCCCACTTTTACGGCCATTATGGGACGGCCTGGCAGAACCAGGCCAGGGAATTCGCCGCTTTTCCCGGCGCGATCCTGATGACGACCAACTGCATCCAGAGGCCGCAGGATTCCTACCGGGACCGGATCTTCAGCGCGGGACTGGTGGGATGGCCGGGCGTGAGGCATATCGCCGACGGTAACTTTTCGTCGGTGATCGAAAAGGCCCTGGCCCTGCCCGGCTTCGAGGTGGACAGGGAGGGAAAAAGCGTGACCACGGGATTCGCCCGGAACGCCGTCCTTTCCGTGGCCGGGCCGATCATCGAGGCGGTCAAGGCCGGGAAGATCCGCCGCTTCTTCCTTGTGGCCGGATGCGACGGGGCGAAGCCGGGGCGGAACTACTACACCGAGTTCGTCGAGAAGGCCCCGGCGGACAGCGTGATCCTCACCCTCGCCTGCGGGAAGTTCCGCTTCTTCGACAAGGAACTCGGCGCGATCGGCGGGATCCCGCGGCTGATCGACATGGGGCAGTGCAACGACGCCTATTCCGCGATCCAGGTGGCCGTGGCCCTGGCCAAGGTCTTCAACGTCGGGGTGAACGAGCTGCCGCTCTCGATGGTCCT
>CAYOGU010000159.1:0-8490 GCA_964403345.1 uncultured Syntrophus sp.
CGTCGGCCAGCCCCCTGAAAAGGACCATGGGAAGGTGGGTATGGGCGTTGATCAGCCCCGGCATGACCAGGCACCCGGAGGCGTCAATGACTTCGCGGGAATGGGGAAGGGGATCCGGCCGGGGGCCTGTCCGGACAAAGGCGATCTTTCCATCCCGGATGCCGATCGAAGGGTCCTCGACGACCGGCCGGGATTCTGCCATGCTCAGCAGGGTCCCGCCCTGGATCAGGATATCGAGCGGCTGATCTTCGTTCTGCACTGGAATCCTCCTCCAAAAACCGATGTAACCTCTCACAGAACGGCGGATATTTCCACAAAAAGATTCTTCCGGCCCGCAGATGAATTTCTTGACACCTTTTTTCAGAAATCATATAGAATTCCCAAATCTCACACCGGCCTGGGTGGCGGAATTGGTAGACGCAAGGGACTTAAAATCCCTCGGTCCTCGCGGCTGTGCGGGTTCGATTCCCGCCCCAGGCACCAAGATAATCAATCGCGTTCTGGAATATTATACACAGGTGGCGGCCCTATCTGGAGAAGGTTGTATGCCGGTATCTGGATTGCGGCAATCTGCACAACGGCGTGTAATGCGCCTGCCGCTGCTGATTCCTTCCGCATCATCCGCATGAATGCCATTAATTTTACTGGATATCCTCATTTCCAATACCGCTGTCGTCACCAAGCGTTCGGAAGAATACATTTCACCCGCGGGCAATGCCTTAGGCGCTCCGGGAGCCAAGCAGTTTACGTTCCAGGCCCTTGCTGCCGGCAGCTCGCAAATCACCTTCCAGTACAAGCGAGGGGAGGCAGGGACCGCCGCAGATACGAAAACCTTTAGCGTAACCGTTTTATGGACTGCAGCCTTTTTTTCATAACGGCCTTTCCGATTCGACAGGGATCCCGGCGCCCCCGAGGACGGGCAGAGCATCCGCCGCCCGCCCCGAATGGGCTATTGCAAATTTCCGTTCCAGCAGAACCAACCTGTCGTGGAGTCGTAGGCCTTGCCGGCGGAATTCAATGTCGCCTGCAGCTCCACTGTCAATAGGCAGAATTTCACCGAATTGCTGTCCGGCGTATAGACTTGGAGGAAGGCCCCTCCCACACCGCCGGACCCGCAGTACTTGGAGTTTTTAGCGCCGACGCACAGGCAGGTTGTTGCGCCTGCTGGGAGGCCGGTCAGGAGGGTTGCAATAATGACTGCCGCAAGGATCGTTCTTTTCAACTGATTTTTCTTTTCTCTTCGGGACTTCAATATCCCATCTTTCGTTTCATTTTTCTTTCCCGGACGTTCTGCACCGGAACGCGTACGGTGTCATCGCATATCATCATAAGAGCACAGAATGTGCCACTCAAGCATATCGGAACGCCACGGTTCTCGCCGCCATCATAAAACAAAACGCAGCCGCTCCCAACATCCTGAGTGAACCTCCCCCGGCAGGAGCCTGGGGAGGTTCACTGTTATAATGCAAGCGTTTCTCTCAAACCGCTTTTAGGCAGGATATAAACATTCAGATGGCTCTTCAGGCATGAGTGTGCCGGATGGAATTCAATAGAGGGCGCTTCCGGCAATTCTCCGCACGGCATCCCGCATGTTGCAGCCTTTTTTTCATTGACATGCAAGGCTGGCTTGTCCTACGCTCCCTCCGGAAAAGGAAAGCCCGCGTCCGGGAAGAAAAAGGCCGTTCTCGTCAATAAAACCGCAAGGATGTCGCGATGACGATCAGAGCCCTTATCCTTCTGACGATCGGCGTCATTTGTTGCGGCACCGCCCTGGCTGCCTATCAGCCGGACGAGCTGGTGGAAAGACTGAGGAAAGAACAGCCTATCGCGGCACTACGGCCTGAGCAAACTGCGAAAGCGCTGAAGGAAAACATCGACCGCAACTACGTCCTTATCATGTTTACGCAGACCGGCACGGAACTGGGCATTACACTGGATCGCGGATTATGCAGATTGAATGAAGCAAATTTTGAGACGGCTAAAGGCACGGTCGTTCTGGTCGGCACCGTTACCTTGAATAATATCAACTGCCGCTTTACCGGCACGATCGACGTCTCGACCTGCGGAGGAACCGGCTATCTCGAGCGAATATTTTAGCAGCCCCCCGGACTTCCCGGGAAACGCTTGCGCAAAAGGAACCTGATTCGATGAAAGCAGAAATCGTTGCAGTAGGAACGGAACTTCTCCTGGGGCAGATCGTGGACACCAATTCCGCCCACATCGCCCAGCAATTGACCACCGTGGGCCTGGACCTGCACTTCAAGACGAACGTCGGGGACAACCTGGACAGGATCAAGGCCACGCTCAAGACCGCCCTGGACCGTTCGGATTTCGTGATCACGACCGGGGGGATCGGCCCCACCCTGGACGATCTGACCCGCGAAGCCGCCGCCGAAGTCCTGGGGAAACCCCTGGTCTTCCAGCAGCACCTCTTCGACCAGATCAGCGATTTCTTCAGGAGCCTTGGCCGGACGGCCAGCCCCAACAACCGCAAGCAGGCCTTCATCCCCGAGGGGGCGATCCCGATCGAGAATCCCGTGGGAACGGCCCCGGGGTTCATCGCGGAGCAGGGCGGCAAGGCCATCATCGCCGTGCCGGGGGTTCCCCACGAAATGCGCTATTTCATGGAACACGCCGTCCTGCCCTATCTCCGGGAGAAGCTCGGCATCCGGGAGGTGATCGTCTCTCGGGTCCTGAAGCTCTTCGGCATCGGCGAGAGCCTGGTGGACGAGAAGCTCCACGACCTGATCGAAGAGGGGGAGAATCCCACGATCGGCCTCCTGGCCCATACGCACATCGGAGAGATCCACGTCCGCCTGACGGCCAAGGCGAACGACAGGACCCAGGCGGAGGCCCTCAACGCCGCTCTGGAGGAGAAGGTCCGCCTGCGCCTGGGCGCATTCATCTTCGGGACCGACGAGGAGACCTACGAGGGGGTTCTCGGGGCATTGCTTGCCGGCTCCGGGTTGACCCTGGCCGTGGCCGAGACCGGGTTCGGCAGCTCCGTCATCCAGACGCTCAAGCTCATGGAGGGAAGCGGCCGGTACCTCCGCCTGGGCGTTACCGTCACGGAGGGGCAGACGGCCGAAACGCTCTTCAAGACCCGGACGGCCCCGGGAACGGGCGGGGATATCGTGAGCCGCGACACGGCCCGAGCCCTGGCCGAGGGGGTCCGCGCCATGGCGGGGTCCGACCTGGGGCTGGGCATCACCGGACGGGCCGGGAAGAAAAAAGGGGAGGACCACCTGGCCTATATCGCCCTGGCCGACCGGGGCGCAACGACGTGCATCGAACAGCGGTGGCCCCAGGCCATGCGCTTCATCGAGAACCGCATGACCAAGACGGCCCTCTCGCAGGTCATGAAACGGGTCGACGGTTCGGGCGGCCGCTGAACCGACGTCCCAAGGAAGAACCCGGATGGTCAACCCGTTGCGCAATCCGTGATCCGGCCGGTCATTTCCGCAGCCGTTCGCGGCAGGATCGCCGATGATGCCCGCGCAGGGCAAAGCGGCGCATGTTTCGTCCGGAGGCCTGGGCAGCCCGGCGGGACCCGTTCCGTGCCACTTATCGAGAAAATCCGTCGGTGACCGCATGGTGCGGGAAGCCTGTTCCCGCCGTCCGCAGCCTGCCCGGGCCGCTTCATGCCTTTTCCTTCGCCGTCGCGGCCGGGATTCCGATCAAGGGATGGATGGCCCGCACCGCGGGCGGCTCGTACAGGGTGGAACCTGCGTTCCCGATATAGGAGCTCTTGATGATCGGCGATTTGATGAGAGAGCGGGTCATCCGTCCGATTTCGACGGAAGAGCTGGAGAGAAGATGGAAAGCGGTCCGCGCGGTGATGAAGGACCGCGGGATCGACTTCCTGCTGATCCAGAACAACAACGATTATCTGGGCGGGTATCTGAAGTGGTTCACCGACATGCCCGCGGTCCACGCCTATCCGGCCGCCGTCATTTTCCCGAGGGAGGACCCGATGACCACGTTCTGGCACGGCTCGACCGACCCCGGGGAGGCCGCCCCCGAGCCGTGGCTTCTGAGGGGGGTCGGCAAAAGGCTCAGCGCGCCGGTCATGCTTTCCATGAATTATACCACCTCCTACGACGCCGAGCGCGTGGCCGCCGAGCTGAAGGGCCGCGGGAAGTGCCGGGTCTGCCTCGTCAACGAGGGGGCGATGACGCAGGGCTTTGCCGGCCGTGTCCGGGCGCTGCTGACCCGGGCCGAGTTTTCGGACATGACCGACGCGATCGACGCGATCAAGGCCGTCAAGAGTCCCGAAGAGATCGCGTGCATCCGGGAAAGCGCCCGCATCCATGACGAGGCGATGAAGGCCTGCTTCGAGGCGATCCGGCCGGGGGCCAGGGAGTTCGAGGTGGCGGCGGCGGGTTATTGGAAGTGCCGGCTGACGGGCAGCGAGCAGCAGTTCATCCTGATCGGCTCCGCCCCGGCGGGGAGGCCCTTTCCCTACAGCTCGATCCACGCCATGAACCGGGTGCTCCAAAAAGGGGATCAGGTCGCGGTGCTGATCGAAGCGACGGACCCGGCAGGGTATTACACGCATCTCCACCGGATCGCCTGCATCGGGAGCGTTCCGCAGGAGCTCGATGCGGCCTTCGAACAGGCCAGGGAAGCGCAGAAGCGGACCCTGGACCTGCTGAAACCCGGCGCCGATCCACGGGACATCATGGAGGCGAACAACGAATACCTCCTCAGCCGCGGCTATCCGGAGGAGAAGCGGCTTTTCGCCCACGGCCAGGGTTACGACCTGGTCGAAAGACCCTCCTGCCAGCCCGGCGAGACGATGAGGATCATGGAGGGGATGAACATCGCGGCCCATCCGGTCATCCCCGGCAGGCGGGCAACGGCGGTCGTCTGCGACAACTACATCGTCGGCAAAAACGGCGTCGGCGACTGCCTCCATAAATTCCCAAAAGAAATTACCGTATTGTGAATGTTGCCGGTTTTGTGATATGAAGGGTCCAGAGGCTGCCACAAAATAACTTTTGAAGGCTAACCCATGAAGAGCGAAGTGAAATTATCGAAAATTTCTACCGCGGACGCCGTCGTCAACTACCTGAAGAAGCAGATCGAGGATGGTACCATCAAACCGGGGGAAAAACTGCCGAGCGAGCGCATCCTTCAGCAGCAGCTCTCGGTCAGCCGGTTTACCCTTCGGGAGGCCCTGGCCAGGCTGAGCGCGCTGGGCATCATCAAGACGATTCACGGGAAGGGGACCATCGTCTCCCGCGAAGTGAGAAGCTCGACGCTGGCCGACGTGTTCATCCCCATTTTTGCGAACCAGAGCATCAAGGACGTGATCGACTTCTTCGAAGCCAGGCTGGTGATCGAGAGCGAGGCGGCCGTATTGAGCGCAAGGCGCAGATCGGAGGAGGACGTCCGGCGGTTCGAATCCATCCTTTCGGAAAGCCGGCAGGCCCTCGACGATCCGGCCCGTTACGGAGAGCTCGACTTCCGCTTCCACATGCAGATCGCCCAGTCCTCCGGAAACGTCTTCATCCAGAGCATGATGGGGTGCCTGAACGAATATGTCCGGAAGTACACCCAGGTGGTGGCGCAGGTGGCGATCAACCGGCATACGTCGATTCTTGCCCATGAGGAGATCTTCTCGTACATCAAGAAAAAGAACACCAGCGAGGCCGGAATCGTGACCAGGAAGCATTTGAGCCGGATGCTGGAGGTCATGGAAAAACTGGAAGCCGAGCAGAAGATCGCCGACAGCGAGGGCGAACTGAAGAACGTCCTGGATTTGCTCAGGCAGAGACAGGACCACATGAGCAAAAAGCCCGCGGCGAAACAGTCGAAGGAGCGGTAGCGGACCGAAGTTTCCTTATATTTTCCCTTGACAGGAAAGGCCGTCCTGGCCTATAACGCTGCGCAAGGAATCAATTATGTCAGCACAGGACAGGGTTGTGGAAATATTCAAGGGCGTGTTTAAAGGCTTTTTTGGCTTTTTTAGTGGGGTCTGCCCACCGCTCTTGTAGCCCTGACCGGGACAATGGCCGTGGACAGACCGCAACAGTCGCCCACGGCTTGATAGCGGGATGCAGAAGCCGTGGATTTATTCACGGCTTTTTTCGTTCTAGCAAGGAGGGATTCGATATGCGCATGACCATGAGACTTATCCTGATATCCGCATTGGCTGCAGCGTTGGGCGTTCCGTTCGCTTCGGGCGCTTCGGCCGCAGAGCCGCCGATCAAGGTGGGAGCGGCGATCAACATGACGGGACCCGCTTCGACCTGGGGGCAGTTCCACGCAAAGGGACAGCAGGATTATTTCCGTTACGTCAACGAGGTCAAGGGAGGGGTCGGGGGCCGCAAGATCGACATGATCCTGGTGGACACCGCCTACAAGGTCCCCGAGGCCGTAGCGGCCGTGAGGAAGTTCGCCGTCCAGGACAAGGTGGACATGATCGCCACCTGGGGGGCGGGCGAGGGCATGGCGGCCAAGCCGATCATCCAGAAGTACCAGATCCCGACCGTCAACTATTCCACAAGCTGGGAGATCCTCGAACCGCCTATCGAATACATGTACCTCCCGTTCGGAAGCTATCGCATGGACTGCGAGGCGGTCCTCGACTACATCAAGTCCATCCATAAAGGTAAGGAAGCGCCCAAGGTGGGGCTCCTGACCTACAACAACGCCTACGGCCTGTCGATCCACAAACCCAGCAAGGAATATGCGGCCAAGCAGAAAATCAATATCGTGGCGATAGAGGAATTCCCGCCCAAGACGGTGGACCTCTCGACGGAGCTGCTGCGGCTGCAGAAGAGCGGCGCGGAGTACGTCTTCATGCAGATGCTCCCGGCGACGATCGTCACGGCATTTCGGAGCGCGGACCGCATCGGGTACGACGTCCCGTTCTTCGGAACCTGGACCTCCACCGATCCCGATTTCTTCAAGATGGGCCAGGGCCTGATCCGCAATCGCCTCCGGATCCAGTTCCCCGGCGCGCTGCCGACGGACAAGGTCGCGGGGATGCAGCTCCTGCAGGAGCTGTGGAAGCGCTACAAGACGGTCAGCAAATTCGACGCCTCCTACTGGGAGGGCGTGGCCGTGGGCATGATCATGGAACGGGCCATGATCCGGGCGGGCGAGAAGTCCAAAACCGTCAACGCCGAATCCATCAACAAGGCGCTCGAGACCTTCCAGAAGGAGGATTTCGGCGGGCTGATTCCTCCGGTGACCTATTCCCCGACGGACCACGGGGCCTCGTTCCAGGCGCGGATCGTCCAGGTCAAGGAGGACGGTTCCTACATCCCCCTGACCAATTTTTACGTCCCCGGGAAAGAGGCGATCAAACTTCAGAAATAATCGGCTGGGCTTATGAAGGCATGCAGAGGGCAACTTTCCATTTACCGGGAGCGCGACCCGAACCGCCGGGCTGAACTGGAGATCCAGGGGGTCTCACTCCATTTCGGCGGCGTCATGGCCCTGAACGACATTGATATCCATGTCCATACCGGGGAGCTGTTCGCGATCATCGGCCCCAACGGGGCGGGGAAGACCAGCCTGCTCAACTGCATCACCGGCTTCTACCGGCCGCAGCAGGGAAGGATCCTGTTCAACGGGGAGGAGATCACCCAGCGTCCCGCCCACGATCTGGTTCATATGGGGATCGGGCGCACCTTCCAGAACATCGAGCTTTTCCCCGGGATGACCGTCCTTTCGAACCTGCTGCTGGCCCGGCACACCCACTGCCGCTACGGGTTTGCCCCTGCATGCCTTTTCACGCCGTCCGTCCGCCGGGAGGAAATCCGGCACCGGCGCATCCTTGAAGAGATCATCGACTTCCTCGAAATCCAGTCCCTGAGGAACAAGACCGTGGGCTCCCTGCCGTACGGGATGATGAAGCGCGTGGAACTGGGAAGGGCGCTCGCGCTGGAACCCAGCCTGCTGGTGCTCGACGAGCCCTTCGCCGGCATGAACCTGGAGGAAAAGGAGGACATGGTCCGTTTCCTGATCGAACTCAACCGGATCTGGGGGCAGACCATGATCCTCGTGGAACACGACATGTCCATCGTGATGAGCATTTCCCGCCGGATCGCGGTGCTGAACTTCGGCGAGAAGCTGACCGAGGGGCCGCCGGACGAAGTGGTCCGCCATCCGGAAGTGATCAAGGCTTATCTCGGCGATGCCGACACCATCTGAGAAAGGGAACAGGGTCATTGGATACTGACAAGGCGCGACGGCCTCCCTTCCATACGGCGACACTGCCGCAAATCCTGAAGCTCCAGGCGGAGAAGCACGGCGCCCTTTCCGCCGCCATCCGGGAAAAGGCTTACGGCATCTGGCAGGTCTACACCTGGTCGGACTATCTGAACTTCACCAGGCAGGTCGGGCTGGGACTGGCCGCCCTGGGTTGCCGCAGCGGGGACTTCGTCGGGCTGATCACGGACAACCATCCGGAATGGCTTTTTTCGGAACTGGGGGCGCAGGCGGCCGGGGGGGTCACCCTGAACCTGTTCACGTCCG